>MGYM01000008.1:12977-26415 GCA_001801745.1 Gammaproteobacteria bacterium RIFCSPLOWO2_02_FULL_38_11 | reverse complement strand
TCAGTGTGGAAGAAGAGACACAAGAGAAAATAAATAAATTAATTGAAATGCTTGAAGATTTAGATGATGTTCAAGACGTGTATACTAATTGTCTTTGACTTAGAGGTGCCCTTAACGTTGACAATTATTCTAGGGATTGATCCGGGTTCGCGCATCACAGGTTATGGTGTGATTCAAATTAAAAATAATCAAAATAGATATCTTGCCAGCGGGTGTATTCATGTGGCCAATCTAGATTGGCCCGAGCGTCTACATCACATTTTTCTTGATTTGCAAGAAGTGATTCAAAAGTTTAAACCCCATGAAGCGGCAATTGAGCAAGTTTTCATGCATAAAAATGTAAATAGCGCTTTAAAGTTGGGGCAAGCGCGCGGTGTGGCAATGGTGGCAGCGACCTTTCAAACACTGTCTTTAACAGAATATTCTGCTCGTCAAATCAAACAAGCGATCGTTGGGTTTGGTGCCGCCAAAAAAGAGCAAGTGCAGGCGATGGTGCGTGTATTATTGAATTTGGATCAATGTCCTTCTGCAGATGCAGCGGATGCATTAGCAGTTGCAATTTGTCATGCGCATTCAAGAAAAGGAGTGAATGATGATAGGCGCCATCCGAGGTAAAATTATTGAAAAGCAACCCCCTTCTTTATCTATTGAAACAGAAAGTGGTGTCAGTTATGAATTGCAAGCGTCGATGATGACGTTTTATCGCTTGCCTTCGTTAGGTGAAACAGTCAGATTATTAACCCATTTTGTTGTACGAGAAGATATACAACTTCTTTTTGGTTTTTATACCCAAGAAGAGCGAGCTTTGTTTCGCACCTTAATTAAAGTGAATGGTGTAGGACCCAAAAGTGCATTGACGATTTTATCCAGCATCGAGCCTGATGCCTTTATACAATGTATTACAAACCAAGACAGTGCCACTTTAGTGAAGTTACCGGGAATTGGTAAGAAAACAGCGGAACGTTTATTAATTGAAATTAAAGATCACTGCGCGCAATTACAAACGGCAAAAACAATCGAGAATTTATCCGCAAAATCATCGAGTATGAATGATGCTTTGAGTGCATTGATTACTTTGGGGTATAAACCACAAGAAGCCAGTCGTGCATTAGCGCAAGTGAAGCAAGAGGAGTTGAGTACGGAAGACTTAATTCGGTTTGCCTTAAAGGGGATGGTGCCATGTTAAAAGAAGAACGTTTGATTGCCTCGCAAGATATCCCGCCTGAAGAAATTGTATTTGAGCAATCACTTCGTCCGCGGCAATTGCAAGAATATATTGGGCAAGTAGCGGTACGTGAGCAGCTAGATATTTTTATTCGTGCTGCAAAAACGCGGCAAGAAGCCTTGGATCATGTTTTGATTTTTGGTCCGCCGGGATTAGGAAAAACAACGCTTGCGCATATCATTTCAAATGAAATGGGAGGGGCGCTTAAACAAACCTCTGGCCCTGTGTTAGATAAGCCAGGGGATTTAGCGGCGATTTTAACGAATCTTGAAGCCAAAGACGTTTTGTTTGTCGATGAAATTCATCGTTTAAGTCCTGTCATTGAAGAAATTTTATATCCGGCGATGGAAGATTATAAATTGGATATCGTGATTGGCGAGGGACACTCTGCGCGTTCGATTCGGTTGGATTTGCCGCCGTTTACCTTGGTGGGAGCAACGACACGCGCGGGTTTATTGACATCGCCTTTGCGCGATCGTTTTGGCATCGTGCATCGTTTGGAGTTTTACTCAATTGAAGAATTGCAAGCGATTTTGAAACGTTCTTCGCATATTTTAAAAATTGATTTAGATGAACCTGGTGCTTTGGAAATTGCAAAACGTTCACGAGGTACGCCGCGTATTGCCAATCGTTTATTGCGACGCGTGCGTGATTATGCACAAGTTAAAGCTTCGGGGAAAATCACTTCAGAGATTGCGATTAAAGCTTTAAATTTATTGGAAGTAGATGCACAAGGTTTTGATGTGATGGATCGCAAACTCCTGCTTGCCTTAATCGACCGTTTTGATGGTGGACCGGTGGGGATTGACAGTTTAGCCGCGGCGATTGCAGAGGAGCGTGGCACCATTGAAGATGTGATAGAGCCGTATTTAATTCAGCAAGGATTCATGATGCGCACGCCGCGTGGCCGCATGGCAACGCGTCATACCTACGAACATTTTGCGTTAAAACCCCCTCAAAGAATCTTGCAAGAGCAGATTGATTTGCTTTAAGCGCGAAACTTCCGATGTGAAAATTGTAGTGGGGGGTATCAGTTTTCAGTGAAAATTGCATACCCCCCACTACAATTTTCACAATTCCGGAAGGGCAAATTAAAGTTGAGGTAAGGATACTTTTTGGATAGAATGCCCTGTTTATTTTAATTTGAGGAGTTATCAATGGCATTAACTGCAGTGAGAAAGTCAGACATTGTAAAGAAATTTCAGCGTGGAACTGCAGACACAGGTTCTGCTGAAGTCCAAATCGCGCTATTAACTGCGGATATCGACCAATTGACCGAGCATGCCCAGCAATTCAAAAAAGATTTTTTATCGCGTCGTGGTTTATTAAACAAAGTAGGGCAGCGCAGTAAATTGTTAAAATATTTAAAAAAAGTAGATACATCACGTTTTCTTGCCTTAGTTAAAGAACTTAATATTCGATATTAACTAATAAATTTTAAGGATTATTTTAGTGAAACCTTCAACGATATCATTTCAATATGGTGCCCATACTGTCACCTTTGAAACAGGTGAGATTGCAAAACAAGCCACCGCAGCCGTAACAGTAAAAATGGATGACACGGTTGTGTTAGTGACGGTGGTGGTAAGCGCCAAAGTGGGAACGCAAGATTTTTTCCCTCTCACGGTTGTTTATCAAGAACGTTCTTATGCGGCGGGGCGTATTCCGGGGGGATATTTTAAAAGAGAAGGCCGTCCTACAGAAAAAGAAACATTAACATCACGCCTGATTGACAGACCCCTGCGTCCTTTATTTCCCGAAGGATTTAACAATGAAGTACAAATCATTGCAACGGTATTATCTGCAGATAAGAATGTTGACCCAGATGTGCCGGCAATGTTAGGGGCTTCCTGTGCATTATATTTATCGGGTATTCCTTTTGGGGGGCCCATTGGTGCTGCACGTATCGGTTATATTGATGGAGCGTATGTATTAAATCCCTCGTCTACACAATTACAACAATCGGCTCTGGATCTGGTGGTGGCAGGGACAGATAAAGCGGTGCTGATGGTAGAGTCGCAAGCAAAAGAATTGTCAGAAGAAGTCATGCTAGGCGCGGTGTTGTTAGGTCATGAAAAAATGCAAACCGCCATCGATGCCATTAAAAAATTAGCGGAAACAGCAGGAAGAGGAACATGGCTTTGGGAAGCGCTGGCCCATGATGAAGCTTTAAAAACAAAAGTGAGTGAATTAATTGAAAAACCTTTACATGATGCGTTTCAAATTCAAGAAAAAGCATCCCGAGGTGAAAAGCTGGGAGAATTAAAAGAGCGAGCGGTGAAAGCGTTGGTGAATACAAACTTAGATATGGCGGAACAGGCAAAACAAGTTGAAACAATCAAAAAAATAGTGAGTGATTTAGAATATCAAGTGTTACGAGAACGTGTATTACAAGGATTGCCGCGTGTAGATGGGCGTGACACGAAAACGGTACGTCCGATCACGATACGCACGAATGTATTGCCACGCACACACGGTTCCGCTTTATTTACACGAGGTGAAACACAAGCTTTGGTGGTGGTGACCTTGGGAACAGGCCGTGATGCGCAAATGATTGATGCATTAGAAGGTGAAATGAAAGATAGTTTTATGTTTCATTACAATTTCCCTCCTTATTCGGTGGGTGAGATAGGCCAAGTGGGCAGCCCCAAGCGTCGTGAAATTGGGCATGGGCGACTTGCCAAGCGAGCTATATTAGCTTTGCTGCCTTCGCAAGAAGCTTTTTCTTATGTCATGCGAGTTGTTTCTGAGATTACAGAATCCAATGGTTCCAGCTCCATGGCCAGTGTGTGTGGGAGTAGCCTGGCATTGATGGATGCGGGTGTGCCGATAAAAGCTGCTGTGGCGGGTATCGCGATGGGCCTGGTGAAAGAGGGTGAAAAATTTGTTGTATTGTCTGATATTTTGGGAGATGAAGATCACTTAGGGGACATGGATTTCAAAGTAGCGGGAACGAGCGCGGGTGTGACGGCTTTACAAATGGATATCAAGATCAACGGCATTACCGCTGAAATCATGAAATTAGCCTTAGCGCAAGCCAAAGAAGGGCGTCTCCATATTTTAAATATTATGAATCAAGCCTTGCCTGCGCCGCGTGAAAACATGTCGGATTTTGCGCCTCGCATTATTACGATCAAGATCAATCCTGAAAAAATTCGTGATGTGATTGGAAAGGGTGGTAGTGTGATTCGTGCTTTAACGGAAGAAACGGGTGCCACGATTGAAGTGACGGATGATGGGATTGTAAAGATTGCTTCTGTTGATCGTGAAGCGGGTGAAGAAGCGTGTCGACGTATCAAACAAATCACGGCAGAAGTAGAAGTAGGAAAAATATATGAAGGGACGGTCACGAAAATAGTAGAATTTGGTGCGTTTATTAATCTTCTTCCGGGCAAAGATGGTTTATTGCATATTTCTCAAATTACGCAGCAACGTGTTGCGAATGTGAATGATGTCTTATCGGAAGGCCAGGTCGTGCGTGTCAAAGTGTTGGATGTGGATAGGCAAGGGAAAGTAAAATTATCGATGAAGGATCTTATCGAATCCTAAAATGACGAATTTATCTTGTTTTACTGATTTAGATATCTTTGACCACATTGGTTTGGTGGGTGTGCTTGCCACCATGATAGGTTATTATTTTTTACAAACGGGCAAAATTGCGTTACGGGGTTGGTGGTATTCCTCGTTGAATGCGATAGGTTCCTTTCTTATTTTAATTTCATTTGTTGAAAAATTTAATTTTGCTGCCTTCTTGATGGAATTCATTTGGTTTTTCATCAGCCTCTATGGTTTATTCAGAGTGATGCGTTTGCGACGTGTTTAACAATCTTAACGATTTATTTTACGCAGCAGACTGATATTTTCTGACATCTATCTGGATACTGGCTTCTACTGCGTTCTCAGTTTTCTAAAAATACAACCATAATCTTCCTGTCCTTATTTGACAAGTTGTCCAGTATGTCTATAATTATTAGACTTACTGGACAAGGGGTACATATGGTAACTGGAGTGCAGTTAAGAAGAATGGCTGTCAATGAAGAGATAGACTATCTTTTTCTTAAAAACGCGCTGAAAGACTATATTTCTCCACGTTCAAAAATCACCTCTCTACTAAAACAAAAAACGATCTTACGTATTAAAAAGGGATTATATATTTTTGGAAAAGAGTATGCGCTGCACCCTTATGTGAAGGAATCTCTCGCTAATTTAATTTATGGTCCTTCTTATGTTTCTTTAGAATATGCGCTTGCTTTTTATGGATTTATTCCAGAATGGGTAGAAATATTGACTAGCGTAACCAACAAAAAAGACAAACGGTTCAGTACGCCCGTGGGTATGTTTACTTATCGCTATCTGCACCCCAAAAAATATCCTATTGGGGTAACTCAAATTTTTTATGATGCAACACACCCTATTTTAATCGCAACACCAGAAAAAGCACTTGCAGATAAAATGTTGCTTGAAACCTCTCATCTTAATTTAACAACAGAAAAAGAATTAAAAACATTTTTATTTGATGATCTTCGTATTCCACTTCATAAGATAAAAGAACTCGATGTTCGATTGTTCAATCAAATAGCAGAGCTTTATCAAAATAAAAATATTTCACGTCTAAATCAATTTCTAAAAAAAAGGAAAAAATAAAATGGCAAATGATATCATCAGCGCATTATTATCAAAATATGACTGCCAGACTCACAGTGATTATGAAAATGCAATAAAAGAAATTATTCAAGAAATCATTTTGTTAGGGTTGTGGCGATCAAAATTTTTTGAAAAAGCTGTTTTCTATGGGGAAACTGCATTACGGATACTCTATGGGCTTGATCGATTCTCAGAAGACTTGGATTTTTCTTTATTAAAACCTAGCAAAAATTTTCAATTATCTTCCTATTTAAATGCAATAAAATCAGAGCTCAATAGTTTTGGTATTGAAGTCTTGATTGATGAAAAAACAAAGGAAACCGAAAACAGCATTCAATCTGATTTTATCAAAGCTTGGGCAAAACAAACATTTTTAAAAATCAATGTGCCCTCTAGTATCCATCAAATCACACATAAAAAAGAAAACATGAAAATAAAAATTGAAATTGACACCAATCCTCCGGGGAAATTTAACGTGGAAACTAAAATATTATTTCAGCCCATCGCCTTCTCAGTGAACACCTATCAACTTCCCGATTTATTTGCTGGGAAGTTACATGCCGTGTTATGTCGACAATGGAAAAAGAGAATCAAAGGCAGAGATTGGTATGATTTGATTTGGTATATTCGTCAAAACATTCCCGTGAGATTAGCGCATTTACAAAAACGTCTTGAGCAAACAGAACATTGGAAGAAAACAAAAAAAATAACGATCGAAGATTTAAAAAGATTATTAAAAAATAAAATTAATGAAGTTGATTTTGAGTCTGCGAAAAAAGAGGTTTTGCCTTTTTTAAAAGATCCATCAAATGTTGCATTATGGTCAAAAGATTTTTTTCAAGAAATCATATTAAAAATAAAATCGTCTTGAAGAGTTGAGAGATTTTTTTTTGCATTCATGTTTTTTTACGTGTGACGATGTAACTTCACTCTCCCGGCGGCAAAAACCCCGGAATATTTTTTAATTGTTGCATCATGTTTTTGAGTTTGTTGGGGCTTGAAAAGCGTAGCATCATTTTTTGCATTTTTGAAAATTGACTCAATAAACGATTAACATCTTGAATTTGCATGCCTGATCCTTTGGCAATACGCTGCTTGCGAGAGCCACGAATATTTTCAGGATAATAACGCTCTTTGGGTGTCATGGAGTTGATCATGACTTCAAATTGAATGAAGAGTTTGTCATCCAATTTGTCTTTTACCGCCCCTGATAGCTGTCCTACCCCAGGTAATTTATCCAGTAGATTTTTCATGCCCCCTAAATTACGCATTTGTTTTATTTGATCACGAAAATCTTCAAGATCAAATCCTTTTCCTTTCTGAAATTTTTTAGCAAGCTTTTCCGCTTTTTTGAGATCAATTTTTTGTTGAGCTTGTTCTACTAAGGTGAGAATATCACCCATTCCTAAAATACGAGATACAATGCGTTCAGGATGAAAAACTTCAAGCGCATCCAGTTTTTCACCGACGCCCATGAGTTTAATGGGTTTGCCTGTGATGTAACGTACCGACAAGGCAGCACCACCTCGCGCATCACCATCCAGTTTTGTCAGTATGACACCTGTGAGAGGAAGGCTAGCATCAAACGCTTGCGCCGTTTTAACAGCGTCTTGCCCCATCATGCTGTCAATCACAAATAAGGTTTCAATGGGGTGACAAGCTTGATGTAATTGTTGAATTTCATGCATCATCTTGTCGTCAATGTGTAAACGACCGGCAGTGTCAAGAATAATGATGTCGTGTAAATGACGCTTGGCATGCGCCAGCGCAGCCGTGGTAATGGCTAACGGAGTTTGGCTGGGGTCGCTTTCAAAAAAATCGATCTGAAGTTCATGTGCTAATATTTTTAATTGTTCTATCGCGGCAGGGCGGTAAACGTCAGTGCTGACAAGTAAAATAGATTTCTGGGTGGTTTCTTTGATAAAACGCGCTAATTTAGCGGCAGAAGTGGTTTTGCCTGAACCCTGTAGGCCCGCCAGTAAAATCACAGCAGGTGGGGGGGCATTGAGGTTTAAAGTGTTTGCTGTGGCGCCCATCAGCGTAATAAGCTCATCGTGCACAATCTTAATGAAGGCTTGCCCGGGGTTTATGCCCTGTAAAACAGTCTGACCAAGGCTTTTCTGAAGTAAAACTTGGTTTAATTGTTCGATAACAGGAAGGGCCACGTCGGCTTCAAGCAGGGCTGTACGTACTTCTTGGAGGGTAGATTTGATATTATTTTCAGTGATTTGGCCAAGGCCTGCGATATTTTTGATGACGCGTTGGAAGCGTTCTGAAAGCGTGTCAAACATGGTTTTTAAAATCGAAAGGATGAAAAGATGGAAAATTATAACTTTTTGGTGAAATAAATGCGAGCGGATTTTTTTCAGATTATTCATATTCTTTCTTCAAGTTTAACCTTGCTTGTGATGTTGTTAGCAGCCGCGCAAGCGCTCTTGTTATTTTATCAAGATCATTTGATACGTCGTGCCAACACGGCTTCTTCTGATTTTTCTGCTAACTTGAATTTAGAATCCATGGAAAAACGATTATTTAAAATTATTTTTTTAGGATTTTGTTTATTAACAGGGATTATTATTTCAAGTTTTTATTTTTTTTATGAAAAAAAATCTCTTTTTCTGATGAAATTATCTTTTTCTTTGCTGGCGTGGTCTGTGTTTGCAAGTTTACTTTGGTGGCGCTATCGTTTTGGCTTGAGAGGGCGAGTTGCGGTTTTTTCAACGCTTGTGGGTGTGATAATTTTAATGGGGATAGGAATTAAAAGTATTTTTTAAGGAAAAAGATGGATCATCTTTCTAATTATGTTTTAATTTTATTATTTTGTTTTTTGGTTTTGCTTTGTTGTTTTTTTTCTTTAGCAGAAACCAGCATGATGTCGTTGAACCGTTATCGACTAAAACATTTAGCACGACATAAAAACCGTATTGCAAAACGTGTTTTAAAACTCATAGAGCGACCTGATCGGTTGTTAGGATTGGTGTTGTTTGGTAGTACATTCTCCAATATCTTAGTGTCGGCTGTTTTTACGATATTAGCGATTCGTTTATGGGGTGAAGAAAACGTTGGTTTAGCCATTACAATTTTGGCAGGTATTATTTTAATTTTTGGTGAAATTGCGCCAAAAATAGTAGCGGTGTCTTACCCTTTGCGTGTGGCTTTTTTGGTTTCTGGTTTGATCAAGGGCTTGTTAATATTATTTTCCCCCTTGGTTTGGGGCGTGAATAAAATCACAAACGGTTTTTTGCGATTATTAGGCGTGAAAATTAAAAAAAATGTCATTGAAAATTTAAGCCAAGATGAATTACGTACCTTGGTTAATGAAGCAGGTACGATTTTGCCTTCAGCGCATAAAAACATGTTATTAAGTTTATTGGATTTAGAAAAACTAACAATTGAAGACATCATGGTGCCTCGCGGACAAATTACGGGAATTGATTTATCGACAGACATTGAAAAAATAAATTATGAAATCACACATAGTGTTCACTTATATTTGCCTGTTTATGAGGGACATATTAATGATGTTAAAGGGATGTTAAAAATGCGAGATGTGATTCCCTGTTTGAGGCAAACGCCGTTAACGAAAGACATTGTCTTTCAAATTTTAAAACCCATTTACTTTATTCCCATGGGCACGCCTTTGATTTCGCAATTACTTCGTTTTCGCCGTGAAAACGAGCGTTGTGGCTTGGTGGTGGATGAGTATGGTGATGTTCAGGGTTTTTTATCGATTGAAGATATTTTGGAAGAGGTTGTGGGTGATTTTTCTTCGTCTTTAGCTTATCAGCCTAAGCTTGTGGAGTTACAAGAAGATGGCAGTTGTTTTGTGAATGCCAGTATTAATTTACGTGATCTCAACAAACAAAATAAATGGCAATTGCCAGTGGCAGGGCCAAAAACCTTAAGTGGCTTGATTGTTGAAACATTAGGGTTCATCCCACCGTCTGATTTTTGTTTGAGGATAGATCATTATTTATTGGAAATCGTGGCGGTAAAAGAAAATAAGGTAAGAAAAGTAAAGGTGCGAAAAGAAGAGGGTGAGATTGAAAAGAAAGCGAGTTACCGAGAATAAAATGCTGCCTGTAATGAGCTTCGTTCATTACAGGCAGGCGTTTCTCAAGGACGATCATAGAAAACACGATTAAATGATTAACCCCGCGACCACTTTTCTTTTTTCAGAAGCTAAGACATTAAAGGTGCGACAAGCGGCAGCGGTTGTCATGAATTCAATGCCGATTTTTAATTTTAAGAAAAAATTTATAATATCTGCCGGAGGCAGTAGCGCTTTTTCACCCGTGCCCAATAAAAAAATTTTTGGGTTTAAGGCTTGAATAAGCTCAAAATCATGAACTGAAAGTTTTTGCAAATCAACCTCCCAGGGCGCGATAAGTTTTTCAGGAGAAAGAATTAAAGAAGTGTCATAATTCATTTCATTGATTTGTATATGAGATTTTTCATAACATTTTATTTTATAAAAAGAGTCATCGGTGTCTTGTGCGATTTGCATTGAGTTACCTCCATTAAGACAGAGATCATAATGATTATCGAAGAGATTGTATATCGCGATCCTGTTTTTTATTTTTCGCGATTTTCAGAAAACAATTGGGCCCTGTTGTTGCATAGCGCAAGCTTCGATGAAAAAACAGGGCGTTATAGCTTTATTGCCCTTGATCCTTTCGCGACAATTTTATGTAAAGAGGGTTTGTTGTGTTTTCAAGGGGTGATGTCGCACCGAAATCCTTTTGATCTTTTAAATGAACTTATACAAAACTACCCGCTTGAAAAACAGGAAGGCTATCCGCCTTTTCAAGGCGGGTTGGCTGGCTATTTGTCTTATGATTTGGGAAGGGTTATCGAAAAAATTCCAAAACATAAAATCGACGACATGGGTTTTCCGGATATGGCTTTGGGGGTGTATGACCAGGTTATTTCCTTTGATCATAAAGAAAAGAAAGCATGGATTTTCTCATCGGGCTACCCAGAAAAAGAAAAAAAAGCCAGAGAGAAAAGAGCACGTGTGAAAATCAAAAAATTTCTAGGTCAATTATCAAAAAATTTTTTTATGGAAAATAATAATAATTTTATTTTAGAATCAGAAAATATTATTTCAAATTTTGATAAAAAATCCTATCTTCAAGCGGTTGAAAAAACAAAAAATTATATTTTGGAAGGAGATATTTTTCAGGCTAATATTTCTCAGCGTTTTTCAAGTGATTTGCCTTCTGATTTTTCTAAATTTAATCTTTATCAAAGATTGATGGAATTAAATCCTTCGCCTTTCTCTGCGTATTTTCATCATGACGACATTTGTTTAATTTCAGCATCGCCAGAGCGATTTTTGCGGCAATCTTCTTTGGGGGTGGAAACAAGGCCGATCAAAGGGACACGGCCTCGAGGAAAAACAAAAAAAGAAGATGAGGCGTTTTCAAAAGAATTATTATTTTCTGAAAAAGACAAAGCAGAAAACGTGATGATTGTGGATTTAATGAGAAATGATTTATCCAGAGTATGTGAAGATCATCATGTGAAAGTGAGTCAGTTATGTGAACTTGAAACGTTTGAAACGGTGCATCATCTTGTTTCGGCGATTGAAGGTAAATTGAAAACGGAGTGTAATCAAATAAAATTAATTCAAGCTATTTTTCCGGGGGGGTCTGTGACGGGTGCGCCCAAGATTAGGAGCATGGGAATCATTGCGGAAATTGAACCCACGCAACGTGGGCCTTATTGTGGTTGCATGGGGTATATTGGTTTTAATGATGAAATGGATTTATCTATTACGATCCGAACTTTTTGTATTAAAAAAAATAAAATTTCTTTTCAAGCGGGAGGAGCGATTGTGCTAGATTCAGATCCGCTGATTGAATATGAAGAAACATGGCATAAAGCTAAAGTTTTGCATGAAAGTCTCTTATGATCTTATTAATTGATAATTACGATTCATTTGTTTATAACCTTGCGCGTTATGTAGGAGAGTTAGGGTTTGAGCGGCTTGTAAAAAGAAATGATGCGATAACATTAAATGAAATTAAAAAAATAAATCCCTCGCATATTATTATTTCGCCGGGGCCGTGTACGCCCTTGCAAGCGGGAATTTCTTTAGAGGTGATAGAAGCTTTCAGTTCTGAGATTCCTATTTTGGGTATTTGTTTAGGTCATCAAGCGATAGGGCAGGTGTTTGGTGGCAGAGTTGTAAAAGCGAAAAAACCGATGCATGGAAAAGCGGCGTTAATAACACATAATGGAAGAGGGATATTAAAAGGGATCAAAACCCCGTTAAGGGTGGGGCGTTATCATTCCTTGGTGGTGGAAAGACGGGATTTGCCTGAAGTATTGCAGATCGTGGCAGAAAGTGAAGAGGGGGAAATCATGGGTCTACGGCACCGGCATTATTCTGTCTATGGATTACAATTTCATCCAGAATCTATTTTAACGCAAGAAGGGTATAGGATATTAAATAATTTTTTGAAGTTAAAAAATGAAAAATAGAATTTATTTTATAAATGATGCTTCTTCGATGACAGCGCGATTAAAAAAAATGGTAGGAAAAGATTTTTATATAAAGCTGCATTCACAGTTACCTGGCAAAATAGAGGAAGAGGAAGCAAAATTATTAAATTTAGAAAAAGACAAAGAGCAAGTTATCCGTATTGTTGAGTTAGGGAAAAAATCGCAGGCTTTAATTATTGCTCGGAGTATTTTACCTTCTTATTTATTTGAAGGAGACACGGCGCATTGTTTTAACGCCTTAGGTGAAACGCCCTTAGGTGAGATTTTATTTCAAGACCCGAATTTGAAGCGCAGTTCTTTTGAAATTTCCAAGATAGACACGCGTGATCACGCATGGATTAAAATTTTTTCTTTAAAAGAAAAAAAATTGTGGGCACGGCGATCGATTTTTTATTTCAAGGGAAAAGCTTTGCTTGTATTTGAAGTATTTCTTTCTGAAATAAAAGGAAGCTGTAATGGTGCGGAATAAAAGTAGGTTAGTGTGTTGAAGTCAAGGCTTAATTTTCAGTATTCAGGCCTTCGGCCTGAAAACCGAAAATTTTATCTTACTGTGCTTGTCCTTAAAAATTCATCTTTGAATCAGTCTTACAAACCACAGCGAGGGTTCGCATCTTGAAGTCCTTATGATGATTTGCGCCGTTTTATTGGGAAGGGCGAGAAGCTTGATGTTGCGTCTGACTCTCTTGAGGAAAAAGCTGCTCATGCTTGCTTATGATAGTCTCTCTTAACCATTGCCCAATGATTACTTCTCTTTTATCGGGTGTTGCTTTCTTCCATGCATCATCGAACTGTTGAAGGTTAAGCGAGGGTAGACTTTTCTCTTTATATTTTTTTTCTACCCAGTTTTTAAAAAGCGTTGACTCAACAGTTTGTACTTGTAGAGGAATACTAAGATTAAAGAAATTTATATTTTGGGCCCACGAAAGATAATGCTTACAAAGCCATTTCGTTGTTGTATCTGTTTTTGACGCATAATGGAATAAGTCGTTAGTGGTGAGACTTGTGGGTTCTTTCTTCAATTTATTGCGGATCTCTTCGGCAAACCGAAAGACATTTTCC
>MGYM01000008.1:4073-12963 GCA_001801745.1 Gammaproteobacteria bacterium RIFCSPLOWO2_02_FULL_38_11 | reverse complement strand
TGCTGGTTCTGCTGCTGCTGTTACGAAGCTAGCGGATTGTCCTGTTTGGTGTACTGCTGTCGCCGCCGTTGTTAATAGAGCTGAAGGGGGTGGTGTTGCTGCCGTTCTCGCTCCCGCTCCCGTTAGAAGTGCTGGTGATAGTAATGATGCTGCTGCACCAGTATAACTGCTACTTGCCGCCGCTGCGGCGCTGCTGCCAGCTCCAGCTATATTCGGTGTTTGTAGTGGTGTCACTGGCTCTGCGCTACTACTTGTTGCTTCCGATGCTGCAGCCGCCGCAGCTGCTACCGCCGCCTCGTGTTCTGTTGGTTCCGCCGAGTTTGCTTCCGTCTGCTGCTGCGGCGTTGTTGTCACTGGCGCTGCGCTACTGTCTCCAGCCCCCCCCGTTGGTGTTGCCGCTACTGCTGCTGCTGCGTTTTGTCTCGGAAGGAGAGCTCTTTTTGAATTTGAGGGGTCCGCATCTGAGGCGTCTTCTTTTTCCGGTGGTGGTGACGATGGTTCCGCTACCGCTACGTTGTTTGAGGAAGATGTTGCTGGTTGTGGCCCTACGGCGTTACTGTTTGCTTTCCCCTGTGCTTCTTTTTTACTTCCCGGAACTTTGCTGTATGGCGACCCAGGAAGAGTAATAATATTAGCAAACGCACTAGCAGCCCCTATGAGCATTTTCCAGGCTCTGTTTGGTGTTGCGCTTGCGCTACTACTTGCTTTCCCCATTGTTGGTGGTTTCACTTCTGCCGCTGTTGCTGCTGCCTCGTCTGTCTCTGCGCTACTGCCAACTGTCCTCGGTGTTGATGGTGGTCCTGGCACAAGGAGGTTTTTTTCTTCTCCTCCGATACTGCTTGCTCTACTCACTCTTGGTGTTGTTGGTGAGGTTACTGGTGGTGTTATTGCCGCTGGTGCATTTGATTGCCTAAGGAGAGTTTCTTCTGAATCTGAGTCCGCCTCTTCCCTTTCTTCTTTTTCCGCTTTTTCCTGTGTTGCTGCCGCTGCTTCGTTTGGCGCTGCGTTACTGCCTGCCGCCGCTGATCCTGCTGTCGATGTTGATGGTGGCGTTTCTGTTCTAATGAGGTTTTCGTTTTCTTCTTCCTCTTCCGGTGCTGGTGAGGGTGTTTCTGATCCTACTACTGCCGCTGTTGCTGTCGTTGGTGTTACTGCCTGTTTTTCCAGAATGAGAGGTTGGGTTCCAGCTCTTCTACCTGAGGAGGTGTCGTCTTCTGCGCTGCTGTTTCTTCTACTCCTTGGTGTTGCTGGTTCCGACGATCCTGCTGTTGCTGCCTCGTTTGGCGCTGCGCTACTGCCTGCTGCGGCTGCCGCCGCATTTGGTTCCTTAAGGAGAGTTATTTCTGAATCTGAGAGGTCCGCTTCTTCCTGTTTTTTCTGTGTTGGTGTTTGTGGCGGTCGATGAAAGAAGGGTGGTTCCGATGTTGCACTTCTTGTTAGGTCTGTTTTCTCTCGCAATCTTCGTGAGTTCTCTTGTATCATTGCGCTACTACTTGTTGCTCCCGCTGGATTCTTTTCTTGAGAGAGCTTTCCGGCAGTGTCTCTTATCTCCTTTATAAGGTCACTTGATTCTCTTCGTTGTTTAAATAAATCAAGTTGATTTTGTATTGCTTGACATGCGTTTTTTAGATTTTCTATTCGTTGAGAGTTCTCTGTATTTTTTTGTGAAGGTATATTCTGCAGTAGCAGTGTGAGTTTGCCCTGTAAAAGGGTTATTTCATCTTCAATTTTTCTTCCGAGGTTTTTAATTTCTTCTTGTTTGTTAGATTGTTCAGAGACAAGATCAGGGAGGAGTCCAGTATTAGCAGTACCGAACTTTTTATATAACTCCGGCGTATCCTTGCTAAGGGAAATCAGTATATGACAGATAGGAAAATCTTGATTAGATTTTAATTCTTGATTTACACCAGCCAGGATTTTTATTATTTTAGGTCCTATATTTTGTTCCCTCTCTATCTCATCCCTAAGGGTTTGTGAAGCGGTGGGTATTGGAAATTTTGAATTTGTCTCTTGGGATGCTGCGGCTTGTTTTCGCGGATTCTCCTTATTGCTAGGTGTTTGCCTTAAGCTTTTTTCAAGTTCTCTGAGAGTTTGGATATTAGCTAATAGCTCATTTTGAACAGGAATATTTTCTGGTGACTTAAGGTTCCCTGAAGTGATTTTGATTGTTATGGAAGTTGGATCTGTTAAACGGTTGGATGTAGTCCTATGTAGATTCAGCAGTCTTGCTAAAGTATCATCGGTCATCATTGGTGTGGTTAAAGTAATAACCTCAGGCAAGGAGATATTAGCGCTGGTTTTATAAAAAAATATCGCATTTAATAAGTCGGATATTGTAATATCATCCTTTTTCTCCTTATTGAACTTTCCTAAAAACTCCGAAAGATCTTCAATGACAGTTTTTTCTTGATCATCTGAAAAAATAATCTTAACTGATGGTCCCTTTGGTCCCTTCTTAGATCCCGGCATGGTTTTCACCTCAATAAAAACAAACGTTTCTTATAAATTAAGAATAGCCTGGGAAACTTAAGATAGTATGAAGGGCGTCTTTGAAAATTATCTTTTTTTATTATGATTTTGTTGCACTCATTTTTAAAATGTTTATTCCCTGTAACTTCGCTGCGCTGCGTTACAAGCTATTTTATCAATGAATTGTTATCGGCAACTGGGATGAGAAGAGCTTGTCGACGCATTCGAAGACGTTGCCGCTGGCTCATTTTTAAAATAAGCCGGCGAATAGGTGTTGTGTCGCGGCGATACGGGTCTTTCAGACGATACGGGTCTTTCAGACGATACGGATCCTTCAACAGACGAAGGCTTTGTTTGCAGTTGTTTATTACGCGCCAGTAAAGACTGAAATTTCTCGTTCCAGTTGTTGTATTTAAGGCTACCAATAAAAAAATTTGTAAGTGTGTGATTCTCTACTAGTGCATCGTATAGAATTTGAAGAACTTCATTGCTTACGACACCCGTCTCAAGCAATAGTGTTGTTAATGTCGTGTTTTTTCTGAGGGCCGCTGCAAACGCCTCTGCTGTCTCTTTGCTGATTGCGTCATGACTGCTTTCACTCAGTTCAAGCCGAAGTATTCGCAAGCTCGTGTTGTCTTGGATACCTTCTGCAAAAGCGCGTGCGCCGACATCGCTTATATCATTGAATTCCAATGTTGTGAGAGATCGATTTGTCCGCAATCCTTGGGCCAAGGCTTTCGCACCTTCATCACTGAGCGTGCTAGTAGTAAGTTCGTCGCCGAAAAAACGCAGTGTTTTCAAGGACGTATTTTCCGTGAGTGCCTTTGCAAGTGCCTCTGCACCCATAGTATTTACATCCACGTATTTTAGTCTGAGATCGATCAAGGATTTATTTTTGCAGAGCATATCGGCAAGCGCCGCCAGGCCCTTATCACTTATTTTCATGCCATCAAGTATCAATATTTTTAAGGAAGTGTTGACCTCGAGTGCATTCACAACCGCTTCCACGCCTTCATCACCTATTGAATTTTCAGCAAGATTAAGTTTAATGAGCGTGCGATTAACTTTGAGTGCGCTTGCAAGCGCACTTGCACCTGTATCACCTATCTTGTTTTCACAAAAATTGAGTGTGGTCAGTGTGTTGTTCACTGTCAGTGCTTGTGCCAGGGCATCCGCTGCTGGGTCATCTAATTGATTCCCATAAAGATTAAGTTTCTTGAGGGAGTGATTTGTTTTGAGTGCTTCTGTAAGCGCACAAGCACCACGATAGCTTATTTTATCTCGTCGAAGCTTGAGTGTTTGTAAGGAGGTATTGGTGTTGAGCGCTCTTGCCAGGACGGATACCCCGCTATTATTGAGGTAGGGCTCGAAGAGGTCGAGTGTCTCAAAAGAAGAGAGTGCGGCTGCAAGTATATGTATGGCTCTGTTGCTTATCGCATGATTGTGAACTTGCAATGTTTTCAATGAGGGCGAGCTTTGGATTTTTTTGACAAGTTCTATTGTGTCAGTACTATTCAGTCTTTCGGAAGGCGAGGAAAATCTAATGAGTGTTTCGTCAGTTTTGGGCATGAGAACTCCGAATATTAAATGCAAATTTATTGCGCAATTTATCCTAAATTTGCATTTAATACAAGCTTTACGCCGCCGCTGTTTCTTCTTCTTGTGAGGAGCTAATTAAGTTATTCCAACCTTCATCTGGCGTGAAACGCGGTCCTAGGGTTTGTTCATAATGAAAAAGCTTATCGCGAATTTTTTTGTAACCTGTGTTTTCAGCATAATGTAGTGGGCCGCCTCGAAAGGGCGCAAAGCCCGTGCCGAAAATCATGCCTGCATCGATCTCTTGAGGGGTCGCCACAATTTTTTCACGTAAACAAGCAACGGCTTCATTCAACATTCGTAGAATTAAACGTGATTGTATCGTTTCCAAATCATAATCATCAAAATTTGTTTTTCGAGAAATCTTTTTTCCGTTCTGATAACGATAAAAACCTTGCTTGGATTTTTTCCCTAATTGTTTATGATTGATTTTTTCTTCTAAAATTTTTGGAACCGTTCCTCCAAAATAATGCGTGAGGTTTTTTGCAACCGATAAGCAAATGTCTAAACCCACGGTGTCGCCTAATTCAATCGGTCCCATGGGCATGCCAAAACGTATTGCTGCTTCATCAATCACTTCCGCTGGAATTTTTTCTTCAAGCAATAAAATACTTTCTATTAAATAAGGCATTAAAACACGATTGACTAAAAATCCCGGATGGCTTTCAACTGACAGCGGTAAACGATCAATCTGTTTTACAAAGGCTAAAGCTTGATTTAACACATCTTCACTGGTTTTTTCCCCGTGGATGACTTCCACTAATTTCATCATGGCCACCGGATTGAAAAAATGAATGCCCACCAAACGTTCCGGTTGTTGAAGCACTTGATTGATTTCATCTAAAGGGATACTCGAGGTGTTGCTTGCCAACAAAGCGCTGGGTTTGCAATGTTGTTCTATCGATTGAAATAAATTTTGTTTTGCTTCCAGATTTTCAAAAATGGCTTCGATGATAATGTCTGCACGCGAAACACCCTTGCCTTGAATGTCGGGGGTGAGACGATCCATCGCAGCTTGTATTTCACTTGAGATTTTTAAACGCTTACTGAATAAGTCATAAGCGCGGCCTATGGCCGGGGCAATGAATCGCGCCTCTCTGTCTTGTAGTGTGACAGTTAAACCACGTAGTGCACACCAGGCCGCAATATCGCCTCCCATCGCGCCGGCACCAATGACATGAACGTGTTGTGGTTTGACATCGACTTTTTTGGCTTGCGATTTTAATAATTCTTGTAAATGAAAAACATGGACTAAATTGCGCGAAGTGTCAGTGACAATCAATTCACTCAAAGAGCGGGCTTCTTCTACGAAGGCTTGTGGATTGTCGACCCCGTTTTTCACCCAGGTTTCTAAGGCTTTGAAAGGTGCGGGGTATTGATCGCGTCGAATTTTTTTCTCTAATTGATAGTTGACCCATTTGCCTAAGAGAGGACGTATGCCATTTTGATTTGTGAAACGCTGAAAAATATTCGTGGTGTGGGGAGGCGGTGTTTTTTTAATATAATAGTCGACGGCATTCATTAATTGTCGTTCGGGGACGGCTTCATCTAAGATACCAAGCTTGGCGGCTTTGACGGCAGGCAGTGTTTTTCCACTTAAAATTAAATCCAAAGCTTGTGGTGCGCCAATTAAACGAGGTAAGCGAACCGTGCCCCCCCAGCCAGGATGAATGCCTAATAAGACTTCTGGCAAGCCTATCCGTGTTTTGATGTCATCATTGGCGATGCGATAAGTGCAAGCCAGTGCTAATTCCAAACCGCCGCCTAAGCAAAAACCTCGAATCAGTGCAATACTGGGAAAAGGTAATTGAGAAAGTTTTTCAAAGATAAGTTGGCCCTGGCGAATTAATTGCATGGCTTCATCGCTATTTTCAAGATGTTCGAATTGCGAGATGTCTGCGCCTGCAATGAATCCTGTTTTTTTTGCAGAAGTGATGACAAGTGTTCTGAGTGTTTTGTCTTCATGAAGTATGGATAAAATAGCAGAGAGCTCTTCAAGGACTTCTTTATTGAGTGAATTGACGCTAGTGTTTTGCTTGTCTAAGGTAAGCCAAGCAACAGCGTTCGTATCTTTTACTAAGCCCCAGTGTTTATGCATAATGAATTCCTTTGAAAATTTTAGTGATGTCAAAATTTTCAAATTGTAACATGCAATTAATAAAATCTTAATATTTTTACAGTACAATAGAGCAATATCGGAGGCGGTTCTTTTTTACACTCATCTTGAAAATTAATAGTAGGTTTAGGCTTATGGAACGAAAAGAAGTAATGATCACAGATAAAGAAATAGAAAAATTTCTAGAAGCTTATGAGCAGTGGCATGCTTTTTCAAAGCAAAAGCCCATGATCAACAAAACAGAAGCAAAGCAGGTGGGGAATCTTGCGATTAAAGCGTTTTTTGTTGCGCTTGCGAAAGAAGATTCGCAGCGTCGTTTTGAGTTAGTGGATTTAGTTGTTGCGCGGATGCAAGTGTTGTCGCGTTATAATGCTGCAATACAGGAATTTTTGTTGGCAAAAAAGAAAATGACAAATTACGCCGTTCTTGAAGGGCTTTCCGATGTAAGCACAGTTAAATTTACAGTGAGTGATTGTGATTTGCTGCATCAGCGCTATCGCTCTTTAAAAGAAAATAATGAAGTTATCCCAGAAAATAAAGAAAACTCAAGGCATTGATAAGCAATATTTTTTCTTTAAAAAAAACCCATGAAACAAGTTGATTTCTTAAGCAAACATTAAATGATGTTTTATTTTCTTCTGTTTATCTACGCTAAGGTTTTTTAAGTGCTACTATAATTATAGTTTTTAATTTTAAGGTTTTTTAGCGATGTTCCCCCAAAAATTTTATATTTCAAAAGAACAAAACGAGCTTGTTCATACGACCGTGGTGACGACGCAAGTTCAAGATGCTGTAGATTTAGTGAGACGCAGCGATCCGTGGGTGAAAATAAAAGAAAATCCATTAAAAGAAGAAAGGCAAGAAAAAAAAGTTTTAATTTTCGCAGATAAATTTTTTTCAAATCGTAGTCCTGATAACAAAGAAGCGATTTATGGAAAATTAAAAAAAGCAAGAAGAGCTGGATTTAAAATTTTAATCCCTTCTAGGAATGAGGGTTTGGTAGAATGGAAGGGTGATGAAATTGCAGATAATTTTTCTTCAGAAATTTCCGATTTTGATCTAGAAAAAATAAATACCTTGGTTTTAGATCAGCATCAACTTCCAAATAAAAAGATATGCGTTTTAGATTATTTCTCAATAAATGAGTGGATTTATACTTATAACAGAGGAAAAAATGTAATTTTAATGTCGGATTTTTTTGGAACACCTGAACTTTTCATTCGACTGAGCGAAGAAACTCAAAGCCCTCATTACTGTATTTCGGCGCCCAAACCAGGTGTGCTGGAGGCGATCTCAAATAAAATTAATTTATCGCAGTCTGTTGAGTATGTAGCAGAAGAGCGCCATGTGTTTCTTGATGCATTAGGGGGAACAATTAAGCGTGAGTCTTGTAAAAGGATTACAGGTTTTCTTTCTGATTTAGGCGGAGGTCGATGTCAGTTAAAGGAAATTGACTTAGACAGATCCGATGAGAAAGGGCAGAGTATAGCCGCGCTTTTACGTGCGGCGCCCAATTTGGAAATACTTAAGTTGGAGAGTTGTAAATTCATAGCAGGTGTTTTTTCTGAATTTAAAAAAAATGAATTAGCTCAGTTAAAAGAAGTTGATTTATCTTACTCACGTGCGACGCGGAAGGATATAACTGCGCTTTTAGCTGCGGCACCGGGTTTAGAAACACTTGATTTCGGATTTTGTGAAGACGCGAAATTAGCCGGTGCTTTTTCTGATTTAAAAGAAAACTCATTAGGTCAGTTAAAGGAAATTCGCTTAGATGAAGCCGATGTGACAGCGTCTGATATAAGGGCGCTTTTGCGTACGGCGCCCAGTTTGGAAATACTTAGGCTGTTTTTTTGTAAATCTATAGCAGGTGTTTTTTTGGATTTAAAAGAGAATGAATTAGCTCACCTAAAAGAAATTATTTTAAGCGGGGCAAATGTGACGGCGAAGGATATAGCGACGCTTTTGCGCGTGGTGCCGGGATTAGAACGCCTCATTCTGCGAGGTTGCAAAGAAAATATTATAAATGTGTTTTATGATTTTAAAGAAAATGAATTAGCTCATCTAAAAGAAATTGATTTAAGCTGGGCAGGTGTGACAGCGGAGGATATGAAGGTGCTTTTACGTGCGGCGCCAGGAATAGAAACACTTACACTCAACAATTGCAGCAATCTTGCGGGTATTTTTTTAGATTTAAAAGAAAATGAATTAGCACATCTAAAAGAAATTAACTTAGAATACTCCGGTGTGACAGCGAAGGATATAAAGAGACTTTTGAATGTAGCGCCGGGCTTAGAAATTCTTAACCTTCAAGGTTGTGGCGGTGTTGTAGGTGCTTTTTATGCTCTTGAAAAAAATGAATTAGCTCAGTTAAAAGAAGTTAATTTGTCTCGCTCAGCCGTGACAGCGTCTGATATAAGGGCGCTTTTATATGTGGCAACGGGCTTAAAAACACTTAAGCTTTCATTCTCTGAGATTGATGCGACAAGTGAAGATATCGAAGAGCTTTTGGAAGCGCTGCCGAATCTCAGTTCAGACACTCAAATAGAATTGAAAAAACTGCTGGAAAACAGTAAGAGTCAAGACTCTCGAAGTGGAACTTCCCGAGGGAATAAACAATTTTCTAATTTTAATACGGATTCGCCAAAGAAAACTTTTTCTTGTGTGGAATATTTTCCTGGTATGGCGCCTAGCTTATATCGCTTGAAGGCT
>MGYM01000008.1:0-3969 GCA_001801745.1 Gammaproteobacteria bacterium RIFCSPLOWO2_02_FULL_38_11 | reverse complement strand
GCATTATCAAACGCTCGAAGGGTATAAGCAAGTCAGTCAAGGAGAGGGAAATGAAATTATTCTGCCCTCTTTAAATGCCAATGAAGTATTAACACGTTTGACGGTGCATGATGCGGCGGGTCAGCTCATCACCTTGCCAAAAGAGGCGATTCAACACAGTGATGCCGTGGGATTTTATAAAGTGATTTTACCCACTGCGGGGCGTTTCCAGATTCAATTTGAAGTTGCAGAACCTCTGTTGATGCCCGTGTTGCCGCAAAATTTACAAAAAAAAGTGAATCGCTATCAGGGATTTAAACAAGAAGCATTGAAGCAAAAAACATTTAATAATTTAGGTGAATTTGCGCAAGCGGTGAGAGAGGAAGAAGTGGGGAGTTGTGAACAGCGCTCTATAGGACTGTATGCAGAGTTAACAGACGAAGAATCGATGTTTTCATATGAAGAAAACACAGTGCAGTTGATACAGAATGATTGCCATGCGTTTATTGAAGTCAAAAGAGACGGTATTTCTTATAAATTAGATTTAGGCGGTTATCCTGCAAAGATAGAACTATTAAAACAAGCCCCTACGGATTTTGAAAAGCAAGCGGCAGTGCAAATGAATCCAGAAGATTATGAAGAGTTTTTGTATCGTCAAATATTTTCCTTATTGGAAACAAAAAAGAAAAAAAGGAATCAGGCGATAGCGCGGGCGGTGTTGGAGAAACCTCAAACGCAATATGAAATGAAGGCTGTGGGATTTGATGAAGTATTAAAAGGGCTTGAGCATATCTGTGTGGTGAGTGTGAGTGAGGCAGTTGATTTAAGGACGGCGTATAAAAAGTTGGAAGAGAATGGAAGGCCGGTCTTTATAGCGGCCTTGCCAGAAGAATTAAGTTTAGGGGGGATGGGTTTAAGTTTATCGGGTGAAATCAAAAAAGAATATACCGCGTTTCGTCGTTGGTATGATGCGCATCGAGCAGAAGGCGGGGTGATTTGTGTTGATGTACGAAAATTCAATGCAGGGCAATTGGCGCAATTAAATGATTTATTTGATCGTGAAATCGAAGGGTATGGCTTAGAGAAAGAAAGATTTAAAATTGTTTTAATAGATGGCAATGAACGTAGTCATTATGGCATTGATTTTCGTCGTCGCGTGCGTAACAAAGTCAGTGTTCAATCAGAAAAAGAAGAATTATTAGAAAAAGAACCGCAAGCAACAAGTTCAGAAGAAAGCAAAAGAGAAGTCAGAATTAATTTATTTGAATCAGCGAATTGGGAACGTTTGTTATTGGGCAATTGGGTATTGAAGAAGAAAGAAGGAGAGAACGATTTTTCTTTTGAGTGGAAGGAAGGTGAATTATTAAAATTATTTAAAGCTAATCAAGGTGTTCCTTTATACATTGTATTTGAAAACCCTCCCTTAAATTCATCGGGTTTCACAAGTTTTGTTGCGCGGATGCAAGGTTTGGGTGAAATTTCTTATGCGGATCGAAGTTTAAAGCTATCGTCGAATTGGGATTTTGGACAAGCAGAAAATAAAGAGTGGAAGGATTGGCTTGGTCAAGAGAATGTGAGAGTAGCGTATTTAAAAGAGGAAACGCCCTTATTATTGAGTAACAACACTTTACTTTCTTTTATTGAAGCGGAGCGTTATGCCTTTGATGAGGAGACAGGAAAACTAGAAGCGAAAGCGGGATATTTAAAAGAATGGAGAACAGAAAATAGAAAAGTGATGGATGTGATCTTCAGTCCGGGTTTAACGGAAGCGAGTTTTTCACAGTTTTTCACAGAAGCGCATAAGCAAGGCATACAAGTTCGTGTGTTGGTGAGAAGTAAAGAAGCTATGCCTGATTTTTTAAACGTGTTATCGCCGAGTAGGTTTGAAGAAAAAGACGAAAGAGAAAGTCGAAGTGAAAAGATAGAGTGGTATCTTCACGCGGATGTGTATTACGCGGTGCGTAAACGTTTAAGAGAAGAACCCCGTGCGACGTATTTTGATATGGCGAGCTTATTACCTTCTGAATTGTCTTGGTATCCGAAAGAGAGATTAGCGGAGATAAGAGATCGTTTTTTAAAAGAAGGACGATTTGTATTAGAAAGCCAATTAAGTGATTTAGTCAGGAAATTACAAAAAGGGGAGACGGTAATCCTGGGTGCCAGTGGAAGGCTATCACCTGAATTATACGATGGTTTAATGGAATTAAGTTTAGGTCGGGTAGGGGGGAAAGCCTATAGTGGAAAGTTGATAGTGATCGCTAATCAAAACGAAAATGAATGTTTAAAGTATATGGCAGGACATTCACTTGAGTTAAAACAAGTGACTCAAAAAGAAAAAGAAGAATTATTAGAAGAAATTTACGGTGAAAGAATCGTAGGAATAGGAGAGGGCGAAGCAGGTGATTTTGCGAGTTTAGAGCGTTCGTATTTAAGTGATCCCTTAAGGTCACCGAGTGGAGAAATTGAAGGAGACACAGCTGAAGAAAGATCTGAACGATTGGATGAAAGACGCTTAAGAGCAGTAGAGACGGGCTTAAGTAAATCGCCGTGGGTGATGCTGGAGGGAGTCACGGGGATAGGGAAGAGTTATTTTTTAGAACATGTATTATCGAAGAAATTAAAAAACAAGGAGACGACGTATTCTCTAGCGTCATGGTTAAAGAACAAGAACGGCGGGATTTTAATTGTAGACGAAGCGAGTTTAGTGGGAAATGTAAGTGGAGAAGGAGAAGGATTTTTAGAGCGATTTGAAGGTTTATATAACCGACCGCCTGGATTTTATTGGCAAGGGGAATATTGGCCTTTAACGGAAAAACACAAAGTAGTTTTTGCATTTAATCCGGCGAGTTATGGTGGGGGGAGAAGCACGGAAGGTTTTTTGAATGCGCACACGGTCAGGGTCTCGTTTGAAAGGTTGCCCTATTATTACATCCAAGCACGCTTAGTGATACCGCAATTTAGATTATTATTAAAAGAAGAGTTAGCACGAGGAGAGATAAAGGAAAAGACTTTAAATAATTTGTCGAATATTTTAGGAAAAGTGTATGAGCACTTACTTCAAGTATCGAGTCAGCGGCAGAGCGAGAGCGGAAAAGAAGAAGTATTAATGACGCCGCGAGAAGTGAAGTTGATGGTGAACTTATTGGTAGCGGAAATAAAACGTGAAAATATTCGAGACGAAGGGGTATTACAAAATTTAGCGACGGAGATGGCTTATGAGATAGGAAAGCAAGCGTTGTCGGATATACCGGGCATGAGTGAGGAATTTGAAGCCTTCAAACCGACGCAATCGGTTTTATCGAGGCAGATGTTTAAAAGAGAGGAGCAAAGGGAAGGGCTAGGAGAGCATCAGAAAGAAACTTATTATTTTATAAGAAACTTATTGGAAATGAGGAATAGTGTTTTAAAAGAAGGGAACACAGATTTAGGTTTAGGGGGTGTATTTTTAGAAGGAGATTCAGGTGTAGGGAAGACGTATTTTGTAAATTTTCTGGTGAAAGAATATGTAGAATCGCATTCGGAACAAAAGAATAATATTTATTATATTTCTGGGACGACACCCTTACATGAAAAAGAGAGATTATTGAGGGAGGCATTTAATGCGGGCGGGATAGTGATATCGAATGAATTCAATCTTGGTTTGTGGCCGATGAAGTTATTAAATAATTATTTGATGGGTGTGGATGAAAATGGCGTGTTTGCGAAAAAGCCGGGATTTATATTGATAGGGACGCAAAATCCGGCTTCATTTGAAGGACGGGCGGGTGATGAAGATGAAGCCTTGCGTCGTCGAGTGATTAAATTAAAATTAAATTGGCTTGAATATAAAGCGGTAGAAAAGAAGGAAGAAAAAGAAAAGCAGCAGCCCTTGGTTGTTTTGGCGGGCGGGGTTAAAGCAGAGGCGAGACTTGTTATGCCTATCGTGGAAAGAGAAAAACCGGATACAAAAAAGGAATCGTTGGAACAGGGTGAGCAAGGGGCAACGTCTTC
>MGYM01000007.1:7986-9937 GCA_001801745.1 Gammaproteobacteria bacterium RIFCSPLOWO2_02_FULL_38_11 | reverse complement strand
AGCCCAGCGTGCTTTACAAAAAGATGACAAGCAGATGACAAGTATGTCATTCAGTTTTTGTTTTTTAAAGTCAAAAGCTTGGTCTATAGGAAGAAGAAGTCGCTTGCGGTTGTTGTGTTAATTCAGCTAATACTGCATCTGGATTCCCAAGCGTTATTTCTAGTCGTTGTCTAGTCGTAAGTGCAAGTGCTTGTTCTAGAGAAAGCCGACCTGCCGTCATGAGTTGCTGCACCGCGAGAGTGTTGAGGCTAATCCCTTGTTCAGACGTAAGCGAGAGTGCTTGTTCTAGAGAAAGCCGACCTGCCGTCATGAGTTCCTGCACCGCGAGAGTGCTGAGATTATCGGATTGTCGAGCCGTAAGTACGAGCACTTGTTCTAGAGAAAGTCGACCCGCCGTCATGAGTTCACGTACCACAGTCGTGTTGAGGTTACTGCCTTGTTGAAGCGTAAGCGAGAGTGCTTGTTCTAGAGAAAGCTGATTTGAAATGATGAGTTCACGCACGCCTGGAGAACAACGGAGGTTATGAAATTGTTCAGGCGTAAGTCTCTGCGCTCGTTCTAAAGTAAGTTGTTCTGCGACAATAAGTTCACGTATTTCAGTGGAGTTGAGATTATTGAGGTATTGAAAATATTGACGAGTCGTAAGTTCGAATGCTTGGTTTAAAGAAAATACTGTAAGACCAGCAACCCGAATAAGCTCGCCTATTACCGCCGCATATGCGTGCCTATGTTGTCTACGTTCGTCGTGCTCGAGTATGTTGCGCCGGAGTATTGTTAGAGATAATTCGCTATCCATTATTATTCTGTTGTAAAAAAAACCTGAAGGTATGAGCGAGCTGAGTCTATCATCTTCAGCGCTAAGACTTATGGTGGTTATTGAGTTGTGTTGTCGGAGTAGCTCGGCGAGGAATGCTGTGTCGATAAAAGAGAGGCGGGTTTGTGCGCCAACCAAGCGGGCAGAGTTTCTTCTTTGATCGCTTGGTAAATCAAGCTCATTACGCCAGTTGCTTTGGTTTGCAATGGTTTTTTCTTCTTCTTCTCGTTTTCGTTTTCGAGCTATTATTTCTTCTTGGTGATTTTGAGAGAGTACTTCAATCCCTCGATGTATCATTTTTTGAATTTCATCTTTGAAATCTTGAGGATTAAAAGGGCCTAAGGAAGAAAAAAAATGAGTAAGCGCATCTCTTACACCGTAAATACCGTATTTTACTTTATTGTTAAAAAAAAGATCATTTATCGTTTTAAGAGAACGAATGAAATCAAGGTTGGCTTCTTTTGCCGCTCCCATTAACTCAGGTTTATAAAGCTTATCAAGCGTATTTAAAAATGTTTGACAGCCTTGTGTTATGCTTTTTTCTAAATAAAGAATTTTTGTGCCGAGATCAACGCCATCATAAGATTTGACAGAGTCAAGATAGATCCCCCAATCGTAATGGATTTTTTCTTGTATCGTCACAAGTTCGCATCCCACGAACCCTTTTAGGCAGTCTCTTTGTGCAATTGTCAGCATAATTTCCTCGTTTTTTAAAAAGTTAATTACCTTGTTTTTATTTTAAATAATGAGCGGGTATTATTACAGAAAATTAAATAAAGAACATTAATGAAATATTAATTATAGCGTTGTTTCGATAAAATTTTTAGAAATCACAGGGAATGCGAAAAGGCGATTTTCAAGGTTTATTTGCCGGTTTAGCAAGTGCGAGTATACACCTGTTGCTCATGAAGATGCGAACTTGCGCTGCGGTGTTCGAATATCAATGCTTTCCGTCACAGCATAGTGAAATGTCAACAGCCCCTAATATTTTTTTAAAAACATCAAATTATGGTTTTTTAAATTTTTCTTCGCATGCCACAATGACTTCATCTTCAATTTTTTTGAATAAGATTTCAGGTGTGCCCAGCCTGTGTCCCGACTCAAAAAAATGAAATTCTTTTTTCAAGTCGGCGATCC
>MGYM01000007.1:2466-7830 GCA_001801745.1 Gammaproteobacteria bacterium RIFCSPLOWO2_02_FULL_38_11 | reverse complement strand
AGGGTGCGGCTTCTGTTATATATTGATTTCCTTCCGCCCAAATTTGACGTAATACAGTCATTGCTTTACGAAATTCACACTGCGATAGGCTATCTCTAAAATGAAGAAGATGTTTTTCTAGGCGTGTTAAGGTTTCTTTTTCGAGTGTTGTCCAGGTACTTGTCTGGGGTAGGGTTGTACCAAAATGTTTAATAGAAAATTGTAATGTGCGATTGATGAGATTACCTAACACATCGCACAGATCTTTATTAACTAAAGCTTGAAACTCTTCCCATGTGAAAGAAGCATCGGAGGTTTCGGGTGCGCGACAGAGAAGGACATAACGCCAATAATCTGCAGGAAATAATTTTATGGCATCGGCTGTGAAAATACCGACATGACGACTCGTTGAAAACTTCCCGCCATAATAAGTTAACCAGTTAAAGCCTTTAATAAAATCGACTTTTTTCCAAGGCTCGCCACTGCCGATGAGTGTTGATGGAAAGCTAACGGTATGAAAGGGCACATTATCTTTTGCCATGAATTGTGTATACGTCACATCTTGTGCTTCATACCACCAGCTTTTCCAATTTCTTGTTTGAGGTTGCAGATCAGACCATTCTTTTGTTGCAGCGATATAACCGATAGGCGCATCAAACCAAACGTAAAACACTTTATTTTCATAGCCGGGCCAGTCGACAGGCACGCCCCATTGTAAGTCGCGCGTAATACAACGATCTTGCAAACCTTCATTCAACCATTTCAATGCGATCGATTGTACGAGGTAGGGCCAATGCGTATTACTCTCTACCCAGGCACGAATTTGTTTTTGTAATTTTGATTGCAATAAAAATAAATGTTTTGTTTCGCGTAATTTAATATCTGTGCTGCCAGAGATAGCAGAACGGGGATTGATTAATTCTTCGGGATCTAAAACCTTCGTACAATTTTCGCATTGATCACCGCGGGCATGTTCGAATTTACAATAAGGACAAGTACCTTCAATATAACGATCAGGCAAGAAACGTTGATCTGTAGAAGAATAAAATTGTTTAATCGTACGTTCTTCGATATAAGTATTTTCTTTAAGTTTTTTTGCGAAATGTTGTGTTAATTCGATATTTTGTTGTCGTGAAGTGCGTCCGAAGTGATCGAAAGACAAATTGAATTGTTGATAAACATGAGTTTGGAGTTGATATTGTTTATCGCAATAATCAGCGGTTGACAGATTTTCTTGGATAGCTCCTAATTCAGCGGGGGTGCCGTGATCATCGGTAGCGCAGATGAATAAAACCTCATGCCCTTGTTGTCGTTGAAATCGTGCAAAAACATCGGCGGGCAGCAGGGAGCCTATCAAGTTACCGATGTGCTTAACGCCATTAATATAGGGAAGGGCGCTCGTAATTAAATGTCTGGTCATGAAGAGAAATGTCTGATTTTGTAATGATGGAGGGAGTGTAAGTTATTAGTCAGAAAGAGTAAATGTGCGTGTGATTACGAGGCATGATGAGAAATGAAATCATTTAAATTGCAGGCAAAGATAACATAAGTTTTATTATTTAAAATAAAGGTTTTTAATAGCGTAAACCCTAATTTTTTTACGGTTTTAAGTGATCGTTCGTTTTCTTGAGCGACAAGGGTAATCGCGATCTCATGATTTTTAGATAGATTTTTTAATAATATAATGCTCAACTCCAACAAAATCCCCTGCGCGCGATAATTTGAGTCGATACAGGCGGGCGAAGCGATGAATGAAGAATAAGATAAAACAGCTTTGTTTTGGAATAAACAATTTTTTAATTCCTTTGGTATTTTAGATAGAATTAAAAATTTTTCATTAAAACGAAAACTGGTTGCGCAGAGATAAGCGATAAGTTTTTGAGATTTCATACAAACGGCAACGCACAGTTCTTTGTTTGTTTCTTCAAAATCTTCTTCGGTAAATTGCGTTGAAAGAAATCCGTTGGATAGATTTTCGGGAGGGATAGAAGAAATGAAGTTTTTATTTTGCAATTCAAGCATTTTTTTAAAATCTTGTTTGATAGCGCGTCTGTATTCTAGACTTGTCATAAAGGTTAATGTTGTTAATACGGTCGATGTGTTGTATACAAAGCCTTATTAGAATTGAACTTTGATGTGAAGTCTACTAGGTTTATATTTGTCGCAGATAAAAATTTCTTTAATAACGCCAGAGGAGAAACACCATGAGTAAAATTGGTATTTTGCTTGCAAACGCAAGCCACGCTAAATTTATTTGTTACCATGGACAGCAGCACACGCCTGCTTTTGAAATAATAGAAGAGTTTACCCATGATGAAAGTCGTCTGAAGCGCCAAGAGCTTGTTTCTGACAGACCAGGCCATTATAAAACAAGGCACGATAGTCGCGGCGCTTACGGCGAAGATCACGATCCTAAAGAAGCGACGAAGGAGCAGTTTGCAATAGAATTAGCAAAAAAATTAAATCATTATCGCCAGGCGGGTTTTAATAAATTTTTGTTTATCACGCCTGCTCATTTTTGCGGGCTGCTTGAAAAACATTTGGCGAAAGAAATCCAGCCTCTTATTTTCAGCACACTTCATAAAGATTATACAGAATATTCTGAAAAAGAATTATTGCCTATATTGCACGAACAATTATTTCCAAAAGAAAAATAGTCTTGTTTATCAAGGGTTATCAAGATGAGAGAAAACAATGAAAAACTGAAACTGAAATCAGCCTCATTAGACACTCAACTGGGCCCCATGCTTGCAATCTCAGATGAAAAAACACTTTATTTTCTGACGTTTATTGAAAGGCATAGTTTAAACAATGAGATTGAAAGAGGGTGTCAGAAAACAAAAGCTGAAATTGTCTCAGGCCATACTAAAGTGACTTATGCTATTGAAAAAGAGTTAAATTTATATTTTGAAGGCAAGTTAAAAGCATTCAAAACATCCTTGTTTTTAGTGGGAACATTTTTTCAAAAAAAAGTTTGGGAAGCATTGAAAAAAATACCTTATGGTGAAACTATTTCTTATGCGGCCATTGCAAAAGAAATTGGGAATCCTACTGCGTTTCGTGCTGTTGCCCAAGCTGCTGCGGCAAACCCCGTTGCAATTGTTATTCCCTGTCATCGTATGATCACTTCAGGAGGTAAATTGGGTGGCTATGCAGGGGGTGTGGAACGCAAACGATATTTGATCAATCATGAGAAAAGTGATGGCCAGGCTTGAGGTTATAAGTTCGCATCTTCAGGGGTAAGGGGTACAGTTGTCCGACAGAATTCTATTAAAAAATGTGACTGAATAATTAAAAAATCAACTGATATCTCACCCCTGCGCCTTGCCCCTGTTTTTGAATAAATTTATTTTTTACAAGTGTTGTTAAAGAATAGGTGACTGTACGGGGTGCCAAGTCTGTCATTTCAGTAATTGCCCTTTTTGTTAGACGTACTTCAGGATAGCCTTTGAAACATGTTAGTACTGTTTTGGCAGATTCAGACAATAAAAGATAAGCATCGAAACGTTTTTTATAAAGTCCCACATCAGCCAAAGCGCCTTTTAATATTTTTATCATGAACTCTAAAAAATAGTCGATATGATATTTTGTAGGATTTTGTTGATATTTTCCGTTTGAGCAGCGATGTAGTACATAATAATACTCTGACTTATAACGCTCGATGTGCCGATCAATTGCAATATACGCAATGACATCGGCAATGACTATATCGTTGGATTGCAGTAATGCTAATAAAAACAATCCTCGCCCCAATCTTCCATTGCCATCTTGAAAAGGGTGAATAGCTAGAAAGCGGTAAACAAACTCACATGCCACAGCAATACTTCTTGATTCTTGTATTTGAGTTTCATTATACCAAACGATCAAATCACGCATGGCGGCTTCTGTGATAGGTCCTGCCTCGGCTGTCTTAAAAACGATGCGTTGTTTTTTATTTTTATGATCTGTTTCTACAACGAAATTCGGTTGCTTTTTATAGCAACCCACATAAGGCCCCGCCCTATGATAATATTGCAAAAGTTCTGAATGTAACCCACGTACGATACTTTCTGTTAAGGGCTTAAATAAATTTCCTTGGTTATAAATCAATTCCAACATAGCACGACAACCTGCAACTTCTTCGATACTACGCTCTTTATCTTTATGCAATTTATCTTCGATCATTAGTTTTTTAGAGGGAAAAGTATTTTTGTTTCCTGTTTTTGTTAATATCGTATCTATCCAAAGTATTTCTGCGTCGGTTAGCACTGCATTTTCAATCCGAGTGGATGAACCTATCATGCTGATTTTTGCGTATTGATGCAGTTCTGCTTTCAGCTTTTCAGGATAATGTGAGAGAGTTGCATAAATTCCTGCGAATTCCGTGTGAAGTTCGTTTAATCGTTGGATGAGGATTTCTGAAAATTTAAATGAAAGCATGGTTTCCTCCAAAATATAAATCATAGGTGATTTTATATAATCAGGCAAGATCGAGCAATAGAAAATACTCTTTGTTGCTCGATCTTGCTTGATTTTAAGGAGCTTAAAATTGAGTATAACTAACAATAAGGCATCTCCAGCTAAAGGTTTTTTCGCATCGCGAAAACCTTTAGGGATGTCCTATCTTATAGAAAATCTTAAAAACTATCATAAATAAATACGAGAGAGAATCGAGTGATTCAAAAGTTTTTTAACTAATTCTGATTTTGTAAAGCAGTGTAGTTTTTGTTTGGCCGTATTTAAATAGGTTTCAACTGTTCTAGGTGATAATTCCGTGGTTTTTGCTATTTCTTTGATATTTTGATTTTGGATTAGAAAATAACAACATCTGGCTTCAGAAGCAGTCAAATAAGTTTTTACACCGTGAATAGATAGGTGATAGTGTTTGGTGGGAACAGTGGAAGATAATATTGTTTTGTTTTTGTTATAGTCTGTAATTAACATGTCGTTTTTACTTGGTTTAGTGCATTTGGGTAAAATCCATTTTTCTTCATTTGCTTTTTTTATTAAATCTTCAGCTTTATCTTTAAAATAAAAGACATGTCTCCATAAAATATCAAGATTTTTTATATAAAAATTAATAATTTGAAAATTATCTTGGTAGGCGCAAAAATTAAAAATTTCACAGTCGTACTCATGTTTTTCTATTAAGGAAATGCCATGAGAAAGCTTGGAATATTCTTTAAATCCAATAAAACTTGTTTGGTTTTCTAGGGATGACCATAAGACGACGCCAGAAGTGTAAGCGTCCATGGTTTTGTAGAACACATCAGATTTCTGAAAATTTATTTTTAAATAAAAGTTACTTGACCATTCGCAATGTGTTGTTAAACACATAAGGGTATCGTCATTAAAAATTTTTATATAAGAAAAATGTTCTATTCCGAAATAATCAGACAAATAACG
>MGYM01000007.1:0-2366 GCA_001801745.1 Gammaproteobacteria bacterium RIFCSPLOWO2_02_FULL_38_11 | reverse complement strand
AAATTAAATCATATTAAACAATCGTGATTTTCACGGGAAGTCTCTTTAAGCCATTTGTTTTATAGTGTGCTTTCTTAAAACAGATGAGGAGATAGGCCATGAGTGGTTTTACGAAAGAGCTTATTGGAGCTGTGGTGGAAAGAGGGATGCGTGAAGCTGAGGATTTTCATTCCCAGCGAAATGTTGAAAGATACGCAGCAATAAAAGGTATTGTTCGGCGGCATGCAATGGGAGAAAGAGGAGCAACGGATGAAGAAAAAATGGATGAATTTCTTGAGCGTTTCAGGGGAAAGTCAGAAAGAATAAGTCGAACTAGTCTTATTAAGTTGCGTAAGGAATATGACGAGCTTCCTGGTTTTCTTGGCGCTGTCTTTGGTAGTTTTTTCAGATCTCATAGCGATAAAAGCGAAACGATGATCTGGAGCTTCAGAGACGACAGTGATGAAAAGGTGACGCCTGAAGAAAAGGCAAAACGTATTATCGGGTTTATGTGTGATAAGAGCTATTGGGAGACACAGGGTACTTGTGAATTTCTTTGGAAAAAGTACGATCACAACGAACTATTCGAGAAATTGCCCCCTAGGCCAATAGAAGGAAAATTAGAGGAGAGGGAGGCTGCTAACTCGAGCATTTCTCCATCACAGCGAGGTTAAAAAGACACGACGCCAAGAACACAAAATACAAAGGCTGAAAACACACTTTGTATTTTGTATCTTGGTACTAATTTTAATTTTTTACTGGCAAACAAGCGCTGAAGGCGAAATTTGTCGAACGTTGACCCAACGAGTACTATAACCTCCTTCAGGCGCATCAGGACAGTTTTGTATAACGGCTACATCCTGCGTAGAGGGGTCGATATAGTAAAACTTTATCGACATTATTTCTCCAGCAAATGTTTTATAAACTATTGTCTTACTGTTCCCAGGCTCGATATCATGGTGGCTGCCCTCTGATACTACCCATATTGGAATTGAAGTCTGATTTTTGACGACGATAGCATTATAGGCATAAGCATTCATAACCATTCCTAGCATTAATATTGAAATCAACGCAATTTTCTTTAACATAGTCTATGTTTCCAATAAATAAAACTTAATGCGATCCTACGCTGCTTCAAACAATAAATAAAATATATAATAATTATAGTTACTATATGAAAATTTTATATCAATTTCATGTTGCCCCCAATATTAGAAGTTTTATTTTTTAGTCGGTAGTTCAAGCGTCAGTGTAGGCGGTGTACCTTCTTGGCCTGCGAATACTACGATAAATTTCACATCTTGGGATCCATTATTTTCGCCATAGTGCCAAGTGTTAACTGTCTCTGTCCAAGCATCCCCTGCTTTGAGAATAATTTTTTTTACTTGTTTTGGATTTGCAAAACTACCGTGGGTATCTTCGGTTGAATACATCGTGAGTTCACCTGATAAAATATAACCTGCGCCATTCAAAGGATGGACATGAATAGATGTTTTTGCACCGGGTGAAATTTTAAAAGTTAAAACTTTAAATGCAGTTTGTCCGGCGCTAAAGCCAGGTAAAAGTGTGCCGGCCCAACTCTTGTTTGTATCCAGGATAGTATTGATTTCAACAGGTTTTGAATGAGTCATGGCATTCTCCAAAGGGATGGCGCTAGCTGTTGTGATTCCTAATATAAAAAGTAATGTTGTGGTGCTGAAAAAAGTTTTCATAAGATTCTCCGAGATAGTTAATTTTTTAAATAGGTTCTTTTGCTGAAAGTGTTTTTTCACCTTTCTGCCAATTGCAAGGACATAATTCTTTGGTTTGTAATGCATCAAGAACGCGTAAAACTTCTTGCGTATTTCGACCCACATTAAGATCAGTGATCATGATAAAGCGAATGATACCATCGGGATCAACAATATAGGTTGCGCGCTCTGCAACACCTTCATTTTTATCTAAAATGCCTAATGCCAGCGTTAACTCACGTTTGATATCTGAAAGTAAAGGGAAAGGCAAATGATGCAAAAGAGGGTGTTGTTGTACCCAAGCCAGATGTACAAACTCCGAATCGATACTGACGCCCAAGAGTTGGGTATGACGTTCAGAAAATTGAGAATTTAAATTTGCAAATTCAGCAATTTCGGTGGGGCAAACAAAAGTAAAGTCTTTCGGCCAAAAGAAAATAACACGCCATTGATTTTGAAATGTCGCATTGTTTATTTCAATAAACGGTTCGCTTGGGTTGGACAGTGAAACGGCTTTAAGTTTAAATTCAGGAAATTTATCGCCAATGCTCAGCATGGGTGTTCTCCGAAGCGAGATAGTTTATTGAATACCTAAGATACGCAATAAAGATCAATAAATACAATATATTATTGTTATGATAAACGATAAGAAATATT
>MGYM01000006.1 GCA_001801745.1 Gammaproteobacteria bacterium RIFCSPLOWO2_02_FULL_38_11 | reverse complement strand
ATTGTTCTAGTTTTTTTTGTATAATTTCAAGCACCATAATCTAACTCCTTTTCAATGCCTTTCAAAAAACGATCTATTCTTCGACTACAGTAAAATTTTTTCAATTCAATCATTTTTTCTTTAGGTAAAGGCGGTAAATCCATTTTATCAATACGTAAACTTTCTAAAACAGGCGTTAAATTAATCCAGTTTTTTTTATAACAATAAATATAATCACACAAAGCCCGCCAAGGTTTTGCTAAAAAAAAATGATTTTGATTCACTGAAACTAATTCTACTTCCGTGTAAAAACCCTCAAGAGGAAGATGAAGATAACTAAATACACCGACCGGGATTTCAAATATCACACTGCGTTTGCTTGTCACACACGTCACCCTGTAAACCGCTTCAGGAATAAGTTGATGATAGGCCAAAGCAGATTCTAAACTAATGCAAGAAGGCGCATAAATATAAGCAGCAATCTCATAAGGATTTAATTTATTTGATTCACCTTGAATACTTGAACCGATGTAATATAGCCCTTTACGAAGCCGGATGAGCTTTTCTTTTGCTAAAGCACGTTTTACCCGAGAATGTAAACTGTTTTTCGTTCCCGGTAACAAAAAAGATAGCTCCCTATTCAGCACAACAGGTAAGCTTCTGTTTTTTAACACGCTTTCAAGTGCATTCGCCATTTAAAGCCCCTTTTATACAAGAAACTGCCGTTTTTTGACAGTTTCTTGCAAATTGTAGTACGAACACTTTAAAAACGCCAAGAAAACGGAAGAGGATATCTGAGGATATCTATAGAACATCTGATATGATTCCTACTTTTAAACTTTTCCACTTGAGCCCTCATCGTGTTTAAACCTTTAAGCCTTTTTATTGGATTACGTTACACACGCGCCAAACGTCGAAATTATTTTATTTCTTTTATTTCTTTAACCTCCATTTTGGGTATAGCTTTAAGTGTCACCGTATTAATTACAGTATTGTCGGTCATGAATGGCTTTGATCAAGAAATCAAGGAACGTGTGCTTGTCATGGCAAGACAAGTCAGTATCACTAACGAAAATGAACGTCTTACACAATGGAAAACATTAAACACTGAATTAAAACGCTCTCCCTTCATATTACACACAGCCCCCTATATCGACGGGCAAGGTATGTTGACAGAAAATGCTTTGACACAAGCCATAATGGTGACTGGCATTGACCCATCACAAGAAAAATCTCTCTCCCAGCTTCACGAAAAATTTATTACAGGCGCGCTTTCAAATTTAAAACCCCATGCTTTTGGCATGGTCATTGGAGAACAGTTAGCGGCACATTTGGGCTTATCACTGGGCGACAAAGTTAATCTTTTTATTCCACAAGCCAGTGTCACACCCGCAGGCATATTACCGCGTTTTAAACGTTTCACTATCGTCGGTATTTTTAAAGTTGGAAATGGTTTTGGTTTTGACAGTCAAGTGGCTTTCATTCATTTACAAGATGCACAAACCTTATTTCAATTGGGTGATGCCATTTCAGGTTTACGACTTCAAATTAAAGACATTTACGCAGCACCCACTGTCACAGAAACACTTTCAGCATCATTTCCTCAGTATTTTATTTTTAACTGGACACAACAATACGGTAGTTTATTTGCTGCCATCGCACTTGAAAAAATGATGATGGCCATCATCTTATTATTATTAATTGCTATCGCTGCTTTTAATCTTGTTTCCACTTTAGTGATGGTCGTCACGGAAAAACGAGCCGATATTGCAATTCTACGTACATTAGGCGCAACACCTAATACCTTATTTTTTGTTTTTATGATCCAAGGTTTTACAGTGGGGTTGTTTGGCACTTCCTTGGGTTTAATTTTAGGTTTATTACTTGCGAAAAATATTACGTTAATTGTCAGTGGTATTGAACAACTTTTCCATATTCAATTACTTTCATCAAATATGTATTACGTTAATTTTCTTCCTTCACTCATTCAAACAAAAGACGTTATTATTATTTGTGCTATTGCGCTTGTCATGAGCTTACTTGCAACAATTTATCCTGCCAGACAAGCCATGAAAGTAGAACCTGCTGAGGCTTTGCGCTATGAATAATATCATCGACTGCCAACATGTTAAAAAATCTTTTCAAGATGGAAAATCAAAACAACAGGTGCTCCATAATATCAACCTTCGTGTTGAAGCGGGTAAAACGATTGCAATCATGGGTGCCTCGGGATCAGGCAAAAGTACCTTATTACATTTAATGGGTGGCCTAGACAAACCTTCGGAAGGAAAAATTTTCATAGCAGGTGATTCGATAGCAGAATTATCTGAGAAAAAACGCTGTGCCTTACGAAATAAAAATCTGGGATTTATTTATCAATTTCATCATTTACTACCTGAGTTTTCTTTACTTGAAAATGTCGCAATGCCTTTGTTAATTCGAAAAACGACGATTGCTGAAGTACATGATAAAGCACAGCATCTTCTTGAAAGAGTCGGATTAAAAAACAAAACACACCGACGATTAGGCGAAATTTCAGGAGGAGAAAGACAACGTGTCGCGGTGGCACGTGCATTAATTACAAATCCTTTATGTGTCTTAGCCGATGAACCAACAGGCAATTTAGATCAAGAAAACGCAGACAAAGTCTTAACGTTAATGCTGGAATTAAATAAAGACTTGAATACGAGTTTAATCATCGTGACGCATGATCACTTGATCGCAAAACAAATGGATACGCTTTTATACTTAAAAAAGGGAGAGTTAGTCAGTTCTTAAACTGTAGGTTACTGTGTTGAAGTCAAGGCTTTATTTTCAGTTTTTAGGCCGAGGGTCTGAGATTGAAAATTAAAACTTGATTTCATCATAAAAGTGCGATTACAGTCATTGCGAGAAAAACACAGCCCTTGTTTCAAAAAGAAGAGAGATCTTTCTTGTGTTTTTCGTGGCAATCAAGCGCCGAGTTCTTATTTAGTTGCGCACTGGGTTGCTTCAAAAATGCGTGAACCTTCTGATTTTTTTTCAAAATCACTCCAACGCATTTTTTCGCAATGACAGGGATGTAGCCTGTAATGAGCGCAGCGAAGTTACAGGGAATGCAAAAAGGCTACCTGGCGTAATTCTTTTTATAACGACGACGTAATTGTTCTTCTTCGCGCAACTGTTCTTGTTTCTGCATATGCCGGTAAAAATCGGCAAGCGTAACTTGCCCTTGTTCTTTTTTCAAAGAAAGATAATCAGTGTAGGCATAACCTTTCGCTTCTAGTTTTTTCTTAATGTCTTGGTTTTTACTGTTATCAAAAAAACCTGTCATCCTCAAACGCGGTGTTCTGCCTTGACTCATTAAAGGATGGGGGCTTGTCATTTCAAACGGCGGCTCAAGCTTGGGCGCACTTAAATTTAATTTCAAAGCGTCCGATCCTTCGGCGCTTTTCTCCCCTTCTCCTTTGCCTTTTTCTCGAAATTTAGAAAAAAAATCTTTTTCTTTAGAAAAATAGGTTTCACGTCGCCACGGGTCTGTGAGAAAATCAGCGGGAAAAGCTATTTTTTGAATATCTAACATAAAATTAACTTCTCTAATGTTCATTAACTTTATTATAGCATTAAAAATATCGAAGAAATATGAGATTTATTTTCAGAAAAAAGCATTTAATCTTTCCTTAATTTATTTTAAAATGCGCTGATCTAGAATACGAACTTCTCCTTTCTACTAAAGGTTTCAAAAAACATGAAAATCTCTCACGATCTCTACGACGATTTGAAAATATTACATCAGCTTTTATTACAAGAAACAGAGTATTTACATGATCCAATAAACAATCCGATAAGTCCTTTCTTAAAACCAATACAAGATTTTACTGACAAGTATCCTCCTGAAACAGAATGCCCTGACACTAAAGCTAAAGAGCTACTTGGTGGTGAAAAAACAAGTACTCAAGAGAAAAAAACAATACTTGATTTAATTAACTATTTAACCGAGCATAAAAACGATCACATTCGCCTTGAAAAAGAATTTTTTGGGATAGGCATTGCCGTGACATCAATAGCATTAGGTCTTGCTATTTATGCAGGCATTTCTTTGCTGAGTAATCCCATCGGTTTTGGTGTCTTATTGGGTATCGCAGTTGTTGCTGCTTTAGCTTTTTTAGGCAAATTTATTTATGAGCACTATCTAGCAAATAAAAAAGAAACGAGCTGGCTTAACGTCTTCTATAATATTCCCATTCTAATACCCGCAGTCACCACATATGACCTTTTAAAAACGGAAGTAAAGAATGCCATCAAGAATATTGCTCCAGAACAGTCACAGCGAAAAAAAAGAGAAGAAGAAAGAGAGGCTAGCCTTAATATGCCACTTTCCTTCGCAGCACCACCCGTTGTTGGAGAAGCTCAAGTACTAAAACCCACTCCTAAACCACCACAAGAAGAAGATCTAGCGTCAGCTGGTGGAGCTACTACTCCAGTAGAAAATAAATTAAACGAAGTCAACCCAGCTACTGCCATTACAAACACACCACTATTAGCACCCGCACAGAAGCCACCAAGAAGAAAAACACTCCCGAGTACATCTACTGCAACCACAACACACAAACCTAATGAACTAACAAAAGCTACCACCTCAGCAGCACAAGCATCATCAACAACTACTACCACTACAACCCTACTAGCAGCATTTGCTGCAGCCCCAGCATCTACTACGAGGACTACAGCCACACCGCCGCTAACCACTCCAACAATTACACTGTCTACAGCCCCACAAGATAATGCTACACCATTATTATCCTCGCCGCCGAAACCAAAGCCACCAAGGAGAAAACCGGAGGTTGTTTCCCCCAGCCAACTAGTCCCTTTCAGCGCGTGCTAACACACGTATTAAAAATAATTTTTTACCAAGGCTTCGGCGATCTGCACAGCATTTAATGCCGCGCCTTTGCGAACATTATCGGAGACCACCCACAAATCCAAACCAAAGGGATGTGAAATATCTTCACGTATACGCCCTACATACACCGCATCTTGCCCCGCGGCTTCTTTAGCCGGCGTGGGATAAGACCCCGGCGCGCGATCATCTATGACAACAACACCGGGTGCTTTCGATAATAAACTTCGTGCCCATTCGGCCGTTATTTTATCGCGCGTCTCAATGTGAATCGCTTCCGCATGCCCGTAAAAAACAGGCACCCGTACCGCAGTTGCATTCACTGTAATTTCATTATCTTCAAAAATTTTTTGCGTCTCCCAAAACATTTTCATCTCTTCTTTGGTGTAACCATTTTCCATGAAAATATCAATCTGCGGAATCACATTAAAAGCAATTTGAGTCGGATAAACCTGCGCTTTGGCTTCTAGTCCATTCAGTAATTTTCCGGTTTGTTCCGTCAATTCCTTTATCGCTGCACGCCCCGTGCCTGAAACAGATTGATAAGTTGCAACATTAATGCGTTTAATTCCCACTGCATCATAAATCGGTTTTAAAGCCACTAACATTTGTATGGTAGAACAATTCGGATTAGCAATGATATTGCGAGAACGGTACATCGCAATGGCTCCTGGATTTACCTCCGTTATCACTAAAGGCACATCCCCGTCGTAACGAAAGTGAGAAGTATTATCGATGACAACACAACCGGCCTCGGCAGCACGGGGAGCATATTTTGCAGAAACACTTCCGCCCGCCGAAAACAAAGCAAGATGCGTTTGTGAAAAATCAAATTCATCTAAATTCTGCACCAATAAAGGTTTGTTTTTAAAAATAATCGTATTGCCTGTCGAACGTATACTGGCTAAGGGATAGAGTTTTTCTATAGGAAATTGGCGCATTTCCAAAATCGATAACATCGCCTCACCCACGGCGCCCGTTGCCCCCACTACCGCTACATTAAATTTCATGATTTCTATTTCCTAATGTCAGTAATTCATATAAAATGCCGCGCTTATCTTTGAAAAAAGATTTTATATTCTATCCTTGCTTCACTGTCTATACCCACAGGAAGCCAAAACCATAAGGCGTATTTATGCGACACTATGAAATTGTTTTACTTATTCACCCAGACCGTAGCGAACAAGTTTCCACGATGGTTGAACGTTATACCAGCTCTATCAAAAGCGCCGGTGGCCAAGTCCATCGACTTGAAGATTGGGGCCGACGTCCATTAGCTTACCCTATCAAAAAAGTTCAAAAAGCACATTACGTTTTGATGAACATCGAAGTAAATGAAAAAAGCATTAAAGAGCTAGAACATGCTTTTCGTTTCAATGATGCGATCATCCGTCACATGATTATCCTCAAAGATCGTGCTATCACCGAAGCGTCCCCTTTATTAAAATCAAAAGAAACACGCCAGCCGGAAGATAAATCACGCGAAACACCTGAGGAAGAATCCTCAAAAGAAAATGCAGCTTAATGGGAGAACACTAATGTCACGTTATTACTCACGCAAAAAAACACCTCAAATCACTGAAAATAAAAATGAAAAAGTTGAGATCGATTACAAAGATTTAGTTTTACTTAAAAAATATTTATCCGAAACATTCAAGATTGTTCCAAGCCGTGTCACCGGTGTTAAATCAAAATACCAACGCACTTTATCTTCTGCCATCAAACGTGCTCGACTCTTGGCTTTGTTGCCTTATTGCGATCAACATTAAACGATGCGTGCTTTAGCGCTCTATGCCATGAAAGGCAGAAAACAAGCTTTTTTTCTGGCAACGTTTTTTGCCTTGATTCCTTTTTTAGGCTGGATTGGCTCTGCGCTGATGGGACTCGTTACTTTGCGTACGGGGCCACGCGAAGGATTTCTGCTTTTGTTGGGATTAACCTTCGCGGGCCTCGTCTACCTATCTTTTGGCGCAATAAGCTTTAATTATCTTATCTACGATACCCTGGCGAACACGCTCCCGACTTTTCTTGGCGCTTTATTTTTAAGGCATTTCTCTTGGAATAAGCTAATTGAAGCCTTAACTTATCTAGGTCTTAGTGTGGTGATCTTAGCCCACTTATTTTTTCCTGATCTCATCACGACCTGGACAAACAAATTAATTTCTTTACTCCATTATTTTAATGAATCCACAAGCACGGAAGTCGCTCATCACACCACGCAAACCTTGGCGCTGACACTTGCACAATACGCAACAGGCATCCAAACTGCAGCAGCCACGCTTGCCGCATTATTTAATTTGATTATTGCACGCTACATGCAAGCATCGCTTTATCATCCCGGGGGATTAAAGAAAGAACTTCAAAAAATTCATATTCCTACCCAACTGGGATATCTTTTAATTTTGATGAGTTTGCTTGCTTTATTTAAAATTAAAATCACGCAAGACTTACTACCCGTCATACTCCTTCCTTTTGCCTGTGCTGGGTTAAGCTTATTTCATGATTTTATTTCAAAAAGAAATTCAGCCTGGGCTTGGCTAATTCTTTTTTATACTTTATTATGCCTGGCCTTACCCTATCTTTGTGTCGTGCTCATCATCGTGGGGTTCATCGACACATTTTACGAACTTCGAACACATTTAAAAGTGAAAGGTCTATCATGAACGTTATTTTGCTAGAAAAAATTCGCAACCTAGGTAGTTTAGGTGAACAAGTCTCTGTAAAGCCTGGATTTGCTCGCAATTATCTTTATCCCAAGAGAAAAGCCGTTCCTGCAACCGGCGACAACCTCAAACAATTTGAAGAGAAGCGTGCTGAATTAGAAAAAATCGCACAAGAAACGCTACAGTGCGCACAAGATAAAGCAAATACAATAACCAGCCTCACCCTTACGATTCCCGCCAAAGCAGGTGAAGAAGGGAAATTATTCGGTTCTATCGGCCCCCGAGACATTTCACAAGCCTTTGTAAAAGCCGGGATTGAACTTGAAAAAAGCGCCATCCAGTTACCTCAAGGCCCTTTGCGTCAATTAGGAGAATACGAAATCCAAATTATCCTACATACTGACGTCGCAACAACTGTCAAAATTTCGATTGTCCCTGAAGCCTAAACTTTAGGGTGCCTCTAAAGTTCGAAACGGATGTCCTATGAACGACCTTGCACTCTCAAAAGAAGAGCGCCTCAAACTCCCGCCTCATTCTATTGAAGCAGAGCGATCTGTTTTGGGCGGCTTGATGCTGGATAATGCTGCCTGGGATACTGTCTTTGAAATTATTCGAGAAAAAGATTTTTATCACCAACAACATCGATTGATTTTTCGTGTCATGGAAGATTTAGCAAACCGTGATTCTCCTTTCGATGTCATCACTACTGCAGAAGCATTAAAAAAAATAAATGAACTTGCTTCTGCCGGCGGTGAAATTTATTTATTTGAGTTATCAAAAAACACGCCCAGCGCAGCCAACATAAAAGCCTATGCTGATATCGTCAGAGAACATTCTTTATTGCGACAACTCATTGCGATCGCTCAAGACGTAGCGAGCAGTGCCTTTCACCCCGAAGGCAGAGGTACAACCGAATTAATTGATCAAGCTGAAGCAAAAATATTTTCTATTGCAGAACAACATGTCCGTGGCGCAGGCCCACTGAATATTAAAAATTGGTTGACGCGTGCAACACAACGCATTGACACCCTTTATCATTCCAACCAAAGCATCACAGGCCTTCCCACGGGTTACACAGATCTCGATGAGTTAACCTCAGGTTTACAAACAAGCGATTTAATCATCATCGCTGCCCGACCTTCCATGGGTAAAACCAGTTTTGCTGTAAACATTGCAGAACATGCCGCCATTAAAACAAAAGCGCCCACTTTAATCTTCAGTTTAGAAATGCCAGGTGAAGCACTGGCATTACGGATGATTTCTTCTCTAGGACGAATTGATCAACATCATTTACGCACAGGAAAATTAACCGACGAAGACTGGCCCCGCATTAGCTCTGCCGTCACTGTTTTATCAGAAGCAAAAATGTTTATTGATGACACCCCTTCCTTAACACCTGCCGAATTACGCGTTCGAGCAAGACGTATTGCGAAAGATCAAGGCCAGCTAGGTTTAATTGTCATTGATTACCTTCAGTTAATGACTGTCCCAGGTTACAAAAAAGATAATCGCGTTGCTGAAATTTCAGAAATTTCTCGATCATTAAAATCCATTGCAAAAGAACTACATGTTCCTGTGATTGCACTTTCACAATTAAATCGCAGCCTTGAACAACGCACAGACCGCCGCCCCGTGATGTCAGACTTACGTGAATCCGGCGCCATTGAACAAGACGCTGATTTGATTTTATTTATCTATCGTGATGAAGTTTACAATGAAGAAAGTACCGACAAAGGTATCGCAGAAATCATTATTGCAAAACACCGCAATGGCCCCATAGGAAAAATCAAATTAACCTTCAACGGACAATTTACTCGTTTTGAAAATTATCTCGATAATCGTTATTCAGCGTAAATAATTATGCTTCGCACTCGTAATTTTATAAAAGAAATTGACACGACAGCGTTGCAGCATAATTTACATCAAGTAAAAAAACACGCTCCTCAAAGCAAAATCATTGCCATGGTGAAATCACAAGCTTACGGTCATGGCGGCCTCATCGCAGCAAAAGCACTCTCTGAGGTAAATGCATTTGGCGTAGCTTATATTGAAGAAGCGCTAGAATTGCGTCGAGCGAACATCACAAAACCCATTATTTTAATGTCGAGCCATTTAACACAAGAACAATTATTTTTAGCAAATCGTGAAAATTTACAATGGGTCATTCACCATAGCTGGCAAATTGATCTATTAAAGAGTACACACTTAAAAAACCCTCTGTCTGTCTGGTTGAAGATCAACACGGGAATGAACAGATTAGGTTTTTCAGAACATGATGCGCTGCCTGCTTGGCAAGCCTTACAAAGTTCTTCTTCTATTATCAAACCCATTGGATTAATGACACATTTTTCCTGTGCCGATGACATCCAGAACAAGACAACTTCCCTACAATATTCTACTTTTCAAAACATCACTCAAGGCTGGCCGGGAGAGCGTTCTTTAGCAAACTCAGCCGGTATTTTAGCCTGGCCAAGATCTCATGCAGACTGGGTACGCCCTGGCCTGATGCTTTATGGCATTTCTCCTTTTCCTGAAAAAACGGGAGCTGAACTTGGTTTGATGCCTGTCATGCGTATCAAGGCCCCTATTCTGGCAATATACGACCTCAAGGCAGGCGAGAAAATAGGTTATGGGCAAACGTATACCTGCCCCCACAAAACCCGCCTAGGTGTCATTGGAATAGGTTACGGCGATGGTTACCCACGCCAAGCCCCCACAGGCACACCCATCTGGATCAAAGGAAGAATTCTCCCTCTTATTGGGCGTGTTTCCATGGACATGATAACGCTAGACTTAACGAGCGCACCGGAAATAAAAGTGGGAGAGGAAGCTTTACTTTGGGGACCTGAATTACCCGTTGAAATTATTTCTCAGAAAACAGGCATGTCACCTTACCAACTCGTCTGTGCCTTCAAATAAATCGTAGTTAAAAAACAGTAGCTTACTGTGTTGAAGTCAAAAATTAATTTTCAGCTGCTTATCACAACCCACCCTCTCCCACAATAAAATTATTTCTTTTTCTCATTTTTCAGATGTGGGAGAGGGGAGAATTAAGCCTATAACGCGCTGCGCGAAATTACAGGAACAAGAACACCAACGATCACTATTTTTTCTCTGATCCAGGTGGTATTAATTTAGGAATTTCAAAAATTGATTTCGCAGCTTTAACCCCTTTCTCCGCAGCTGCCGCAGCCGGATTAGACGCAGTAAAAATGGGCTTCAAGCTTGTTAGTGTTTTCTTAAGCGCCTCTATCTCTGTTAGAGAGATAGGTGCGCGCAAAGTCACTTTTCCATTTGCCTGCAACACTTGCACTGCACTACTACCATATTTTTGTTTTAAATATTCCTCTAATTGCTTCACATTACCTTGCACTTGAAAAGAGTTCGAAGGCGTTAAGTTCAAACGAAAAGGCGAATTATTTTGTGTTGGCACTGTCATAGCACCGGATACGGGTTGAGCTGAAGTTGTTGCCGTTGCCGGTGCCGATGTGGGTCTTTGTGTAGGATTCATATTTTGTGTTTCTACAGAGATAGGCGTACCGTCATCTTGGACTTGAACAGCCTGATCAGGCGCCACTTGAACATTGAATACAGCCCGTAAATCTGAAACCATTTTTTTAAGTCTTTGCCAAGTTTTTTCAAAACTAACTTTATCCACAGAACCAGGGTTTTTTAAAATGTTATCTAATTGTTGAAGTTCACCCATGAGTTGCTGGCGTGTCACAGGATCAATCGCTTCGATAGCTAATAAAGCAACGATCCCTTTCTTCATATCATTAATATGCATTTGTCTTTCTTGATTTTCTAACTGTGTCTGTTGATTTAATTGTTCTTGCTCAATTAATTCTTGATTTACTATTTCTTGTTGTTGTGTACGTTGTTCGGCAAGCATTCTTGCTTTCTTGGATTTTTCTGCTATTGAATTCCAACTTGGATCGGCAGTTTTTAGATAAGTATCTAAGGTATCTAAGGCTTGAGTAGAAAGATGCTCCCCTTGTTGCAATTCTATTTTTTTGAATGCTTCTGCAACTTTTTCTTTTAATTGTGTCACTTGTGCATCCGTTTTTTGAGAAGAATTGAGTAACTCCTCTAATAATTTTTCAAATTCTGTTTGCATATCACCCATTGGTTTTCTCCAAAAAAATAACTTCTTGTACTTAAAAGTATAGTTTAAAAATCACATAAAAAGTGCGATTAAATCATTTAAAAATTGATACCCCAAAGGCGTCACTTGAATTTCGCCGTTTGTTTCCTTAAGTAAACCTTGCCTCTGGGCTTTCAATAAGGGTTTTTCTAACACAGCCTTATCTAAACCTGTGCGCGCCGTAAATAAATCTAAAGAAAATATTTTTTTTAGTCTTAAGGTGTTTAACATAAATTCAAAAGGCAATTCTTCTTTTTTTATTATTTTTTCTTCGGCACGATAAGAAGTTTGATTAAGATAAGTGGTCGGTTGGCGATATTTCCAATAACGCAAAATACCCTTTTTTGTGCTTATTTTCCCATGTGCGCCTGCTCCAATCCCCATGTAATCTCCAAACTCCCAATAATTCACATTATGCCGACATTGAAACCCCGGAAGACTGTAAGCAGAAATTTCATATTGCATCAGTCCTTTTGATTCCAATAAAAAATGGCCTTGTGTTTGAATTTCAAAAAGTATGTCCTCTTCCGGCAGTTTAGGCGGAAAACGATGAAAATAAGTATTAGGCTCGACCGTCAATTGATACCAAGAGAAATGGGGTGGAGAAAATGAAAGTGCGGTTTCGATATCCTGCAGCGCTTCTTCCACAGTTTGAAAAGGCAAACCATGCATCATATCTAAATTAAAACGTGAAAACTGGGCCGAACAAATCGCATCGATCGCTTGCTTGGCTTGCAAAGCATCATGCACACGCCCTAGACGTTTTAATTTTTCATCTTGAAAACTTTGAATCCCCAACGACAAACGATTAACCCCTGCCTGATAAAAATCAGAAAAACGTTTCAGCTCAACCGTGGAAGGATTCGCCTCCATTGTAACTTCAATGTTTTTATTTGTGTTTGTTTTTTTAAAAATAAAATTTAATAAATGATCGATGGTTTTCGGGGAAAATAAGCTGGGTGTGCCACCTCCCATAAAAATACTTTCTAACGGCGCTTGAATTTCTAAAGCTTCCCACTCTTGACTAAAATCCTGCATCAAACTTTTAAGGTAATCTTCTTCAGGTATCGCGTTTTTTATTTCATGGGAATTAAAATCACAGTAGGGGCATTTACGAATACACCAAGGAAAATGAATATAAAGCGCCAAAGGAACAGGAGACACAAACTATGGATTAAGCATGAGGTGACGCAGGTGCAGGCGACGCAGGGGGCGTAGGATTCACCTCATCATCAGCTGGCCGTCTTGTCATACGTTTTTCCGCTGTTGCTTTATCAGGAAAATCTACAATTCTTGCTCTTTCTCTAGGATTTGCCGTATTTTTATAGGTGTTCATCACTTCAAATAAATCGACAGGGCGACCATCCTTCTCTTCGCGGGGTATGGCAAAATGTATTTTGCCATTGGGCTTTCTTGTCATCCCTTTTTCAATAACATCTGCACCGAATCTTGCTTTTAAAAAATCCTCTAAGCCATTGATATCGAGATTACCTTCTACTTTTACTTTTGGTTCGCCCGTATTTTTACTAACACCAAATCGAATCCGGACTTGATCGTCTTTTAATTCAGAAAGATTATTTACTTTTTCATTCGCGCGCTTAATCGCTTGCAAACCTGTTTTTGAAAATCCTGCAGAAGGACCTTTTTGTGCAACTTCTTCATCTGTTTTCGCCTTATTTTCATCTAACCATTTTTTTAATAAACTGAATTTTTCTTGATTTTTCTCATAAATTTGTTTGTCCATACCAAGCAATAACGCTTCGTCCTGCGCTGAATAATATGCCCTTGCCGCTTCAAACATTTTTTTCCCAAACTCTCTTCTTGCGCTTTCAATCCCAGCAGGGCTTGCCGGCGGAGGTTGAGTTTGAATATGCGTGACTGCATCTTTCAAACCCTGCTCTCCAATAGTATCTAGGTTCGGTGATTTTCCTATTCCAACCCCTTGTGCAAGCACGATGATAGCGCTATCCAAGGCTTTTTGTACTTCTTGTGGCATAAGTGGCATAAGCTAAACCTCACTGATGAAGAGTCACAATAACCATGCTAAAAGTATAGCCTTATTTTTTCATGGCTTCAAAAAATTCTTCATTGGTTTTTGTACTTCGAAGTCGATCAATCAAAAACTCCATTGCAGCTAATTCATCCATAGAATGCAGGATTTTACGTAAAATCCACATTTTTTGTAACTCATCAGGTTTTGTTAATAATTCTTCGCGGCGTGTGCCCGAACGATTAATATGAATGGCAGGATAAACACGCTTTTCAGCAATACGGCGATCCAAGTGCAATTCCATATTGCCTGTACTTTTGAATTCTTCGTAAATGACTTCATCCATCTTAGAACCGGTATCCACAAGCGCGGTTGCGATGATAGTCAGGCTACCCCCTTCTTCTATATTCCGAGCAGCACCAAAAATACGTTTAGGACGCTGCAAAGCATTGGCATCCACACCGCCCGTCAACACTTTTCCACTGGCTGGAATCACTGTGTTATAAGCACGCGCAAGACGCGTAATGGAATCCAACAAAATAACAACATCACGTTTGTGTTCCACCAAACGTTTGGCTTTTTCAATTACCATTTCAGCAACTTGCACATGACGTGTAGCAGGTTCATCAAAGGTACTGGCAACCACCTCTCCTTTCACAGAACGTTCCATTTCTGTTACTTCTTCAGGGCGCTCATCGATTAACAAAACAATGAGGTAACACTCTGGATGATTCTGTGCGATCGATTGTGCGATATGTTGCAGCATAATCGTTTTACCCGCTTTGGGCGGAGAGACTATCAAACCACGTTGTCCTCTTCCAAAAGGCGCGGCCAAATCAATCACGCGCGCTGTAATATCTTCCGTGCTCCCATTACCGCGTTCCATCACCAAACGTTTTGAGGCAAACAACGGCGTCAAGTTTTCAAAAAGCACTTTGTTTTTAGCATTTTCAGGCGCATCAAAATTAATTTGATCCACTTTTAATAAAGCAAAATAACGCTCTCCCTCTTTAGGAGGGCGGATTTTCCCCGTGACCGTATCACCCGTGTGAAGATTGAATCGACGAATTTGGCTGGGTGAAACGTAAATATCATCAGGCCCCGCCAAATAAGATTCTTCAGAAGAACGCAAAAATCCAAAACCATCGTCTAAAATTTCTAAGACACCATGCCCAAAAATATCTTCTCCTCTTCTTGCATGGGCTTTTAAAATCGCAAAAATGATATCTTTTTTCGGAAGACGAGACAGATTTTCAAGTCCCATCTCTTCTGCGATTTTCATTAACTCTAAAGGGGGGTTTTTCTTAAGTTCAGTAAGATCCATAAATTAATAACCTAACGTTGATTGATAAAAGAAGTTTATACTCATCGCATCTGAAGATGAGTACATATGATTTGAAAATTGGAAATTTCAGAATAAATTTAGAAAGGGTTAATGTATTAATTCCTTTTCAATACACAACAGCAGTCGAAACAAAGCTCCTCAAAAATTAAAATAAAATAAAGTATAGTTCAAAGTTAAGTATTTTCGTCAAGAAATGCGATTAAATCAGACTTAGAAACTGCACCTACTTTGGTGGCTTCAATATTACCTTCCTTAAATAATATCAAAGTAGGAATACCACGAACACCGTATTTTGAAGCAATTGTGGGACTTTCGTCAACATTCACTTTCACAACCCGGACTTTACCTTCATATTCTTTCGCTATTTCTTCTAGGATAGGCGCAATCATACGGCAAGGTCCACACCAAGGCGCCCAAAAATCCACTAACACAGCTTGCGTTGCATCAAGCACTTCTGTTTCAAACTTCGATTCCTGCACATCAATGACATATTGACCCATAGACTGTTCCTTTCAAAAAAAATATTAATGTGGTGCCCGAGGCCGGAGTCGAACCGGCACGGGATTAAAGTCCCGAGGGATTTTAAGTCCCTTGCGTCTACCTATTCCGCCACCCGGGCAAAAAAAAATAATCATAACACATACCTCTCGTACATGAAGATACGAACTTACAACCTCAAGCCTGGGGCTTATCTTTTCGCGCTTCTCAGTCAAAAAACCTCGAAATATAACAAATATTCCTTCGGTTTATCTCCTTCCGATGCGCGAAAATCTAAACCCTATTCTTGGGTTCTAACTTCGCATCTTCATGTACGAGAGGTATAGTGAGGCTGGGGCCGGAATTGAACCGGCGTCTACGGCTTTGCAGGCCGCTGCATAACCACTCTGCTACCCAGCCAAAAGAGAACGCATTCTACAAGTGCTAAGGCTTTTCTAGCAAGTCATCTGTGAGCATTCTCTGGAATTTCTTCATCGCCGTAAAATCCAATCAATTTTTCTTTTAACACATTCGCCGGTGTTTGCTTAGCCCAAGTCGAATCCAGATCACCGCTCCAAGCCCTTGTTTTTAAATCAACGATATACCAACGTCGATCTTCTTTTTTATCATTGTTCAAAAGCGCTGGATAAGAGGCTAATAACCAATGATCATGGATAATGGCATAACTCTTTTGAGATAAACTTTTTTTCTCAACATCCGGTTTCATGCTTATCTTCCCTGTTTTTGAATCAATATTATAAATGTGCAAGGTTTGCTTTAATACTTTCTCAACATCAATATGCGAGGTAGCAAGCTCAGGAATTTTATACCCATCCTCAATATAAAAATCACGTATCATTTCATTTTTCTTGCCAGACAATAAGATCTCTTTTAAAGAAACACCATTAAAAATAGGGTTTTTCTCTAACTGAAATAATTCAGTTAAGGTCGGCGCAATATCCAATAAAGAAACGGGCCAAGAAACCCGTTTTGCTTGCCAAACAAAATCACCCTGAGCTTGCCATGCCATTAATGTTTTGTATTGACTCAAACTCAAAACATCCGTTCCATGCCCATAAGAAGTATCAATGCCATATTCGGTTCCAAACTTCAAAGAAAAAGGCGATGTTGTTACATAAGGTTCTCGCTCAACCTGTTTTATAGAATCTTGCCCATCCTGATGTGTTTCGTCTTTCAAAAGCCGATCACCGCGTAAACCCAATGCTTCTCCGTGATCAGAAAGCACTATCACAATGGCATTATTCAATAAATTCTTATTTTCTAAAACTTGCATCAGAGCAGCCCATTGCTCGTCGACAGCATGAAGAGACGCCTCATAACGTTCTGTAACAGGTAAATCTGATAATTGTGAATTCGCCCATTCATTGGGCCAATGTGTCAGTAACAAATGCATAGCAAGAAACATGGGTTTTTTAAGCTGCGCTTGTTCGGGTAGTTGTTGACGAATACGATGAACAAAAGTGCTTGGATGATAGGTCACATACGCTGCACGGTTTGCATAGCTATAAGGAAAGCATAACTCTCCCAACCAAGAATTTACAAACAAATTGGTAATAGGAAAATCATTTAATGAACCTATTAAAAAATCATTGGCACCTTCAGGGGGTTTTAATAAGTGATCAAATCCAAAATCTCGATCAATATTACTAAAACGCGTTTCATCCGTCGCAAACCAAGTTTCATAACCTTGAAAACGCAAGGCTTTTGCAATTGTAAAGTTAATATTTAAAAGTGAAGGCGCATCTAGATTAAAACGCGCCCCATGTTGCTTGGGATGCTCTCCCGTTAAAATGCTTATCCACGCAGGAAAAGTACGCGCTAATGGCGTTAAGGTATAATCAAAAACCACAGCTTTTTTTAAAAAACGATCTAGATGGGGCGTTAATCCGGCGTGTAGCCTATTATTCACGCCAAGATAATCAGGTCGTAGCGCATCTAAACCAATGATAATAATATTGGGCTGAGTTGTTTTTTCAAAAAACTCATGATGAAAAGTTTTAATAAAAAATCCGATCAAGATAATAAAAAAAATAATCATTAGCTTTACTCTTCTTCGTTTTTTAAAACTAAGATATAAAAAATAAAAAACTGATTCTATAAAAACAACACTTAAACTAACAACCAAAAGAGCCCATAAGAAAGCAATGACGGGGAAAAAAGAAAAATAAAAATGATGATTGGATGTCACCCAGGTAGAAAAAAATGAATTCGGAAAAAAAATAATATTACTTATACATAAAGTAAAAAATACAATAAGCCAAAATAAAATACCCAGCCAATAAATTTTTTTTTGAGAAAACTTAAAATGAATCTTCCATCGTTGACAGATGCCCCAAACTAAAAAAATGAGTGAGGCATAAGAAAGTGCTTGCACAAACAAGAAAAACAAAATGGCTTTGATAACCACAGGATAGAAAAAGGCTTTCCATAGCCCCGCTTCTCCCAACAATACCTTTCCAGCCCCCCCTTCGAGCACTTGTTGGGTTATCAAAAAAAGCAATTGACCAAACAAGGCCAAACAACTTATCCAAGAAAGTCCTTTTATGAGATCATATTGTCTTGTCATGGGATTTTTATCCTATCCACACCCTATCCACAGCTTATCTACGCATTGAACACATCATCTAGTTGATTTTTTGATTATTGACTACTATATCTTGTGTTGTCATCCAAGTCTCGTTATCATGGAAAAATTTGAGTGAGGAAGCTATTCATGGAAACAACGACTACTGCTTTAAACAAAAATCACGAAAACCTAACACTTTCCACTGTAAGTGTATTACGCGTCATCAAGCGCCACCAAACATCTGACTCACCTGCCGTTGCCGTCGCTTACGATGAAAATAAAATCACAAATGCCATGAAAAAAGCCTACCTAGCAGTGGAAGGAAGCCAAGCTGAAAATTCTCCACGAATCAAAATCATCCTCAATCAACTGACACAACAAATCACAGACATATTACTCTATCGCCATAAAGAGAGTCTTGTACACGTCGAAGAGATACAAGACCAAGTAGAACTAGCATTGATGCGCGCAGGTGAACATCGCATTGCACGCGCTTATGTTTTATATCGCGAAGAACGTCGACGCTTGCGCGAACAACGCACGCATCTTCAAAATGAAATGTCGCAAACCCCTTCCAAACAAGACCCTTATTCTCAAGACCAAATGTCTTTATTAGCCGAAGATGCTTGCCAAACGCTGGAATCTGTTGATCCTCAGTTAATTACCAAAGAAGCGCAACGTAATTTATTTCAAGGCGCTTCGCTTACTGATTTAAAAAAAGCCTTACAACTTTCTGCAAAAGCCATGATCGAGAAAGAACCTAATTATGGTTATGTCGCAGCACGTTTATTGCTTGCTGAGTTACGCTCAGAAGTGCTGGAATTTTTACAATTACCCAGCATTAACTCTTCAGCAGACATGGCAGAAGCCTACCCCCGTTATTTTGATCACTTTATTCATCGCGGTATTGACGTAGAATTACTGGACCCGCGCTTGGCAAATTTTAATTTAAAAAAACTGGGTGCCGCTTTACTGGCTGATCGTGATTTGAAATTTAATTATTTAGGTTTACAAACTTTGTATGATCGTTATTTTTTACATCACCATGGTACTCACTTTGAACTTCCCCAAGCTTTCTTCATGCGTGTTGCGATGGGGTTAGCGATGAACGAAGAAGACAAAGAAAATCGTGCCATTGAATTTTATTTATTGCTCTCATCTTTTGATTATATGAGCTCAACACCCACTTTATTTAATTCTGGAACCTTGCGCCCTCAATTATCCAGTTGTTTTTTATCAACAGTCCCTGATGATCTTGATAGCATTTATGGTGCCATTAAAGATAACGCGCTCTTATCAAAATTTGCAGGCGGCCTTGGAAACGATTGGACACCCGTGCGTGCCATGGGATCTCACATCAAAGGCACCAACGGAAAATCACAAGGTGTCGTTCCTTTTTTAAATGTCGCCAATGCATCGGCAGTGGCTGTCAATCAAGGAGGAAAACGCCAAGGTGCCGTCTGTGCTTATCTTGAAACTTGGCACTTAGACATCGAAGAGTTTTTAGAATTACGTAAAAACACAGGCGATGATCGACGTCGTACCCACGACATGAACACAGCCAACTGGATTCCTGATTTATTCATGAAGCGCGTCCATGAAAATGGGCAATGGACCTTATTCTCACCCAGTGAAACGCCTGAATTACACGACCTTTACGGCGCAGAATTTGAAAAAGTTTATATTGAATATGAAAACAAAGCTGCGCGCTGTGAATTACGTCAATATAAAACGATCCCTGCCATCAGCTTATGGCGCAAAATGTTAAGTATGTTATTTGAAACGGGACATCCTTGGATCACATTTAAAGATCCTTGCAACCTACGTTCTCCGCAACAGCACACGGGCGTCATACACAGCTCAAACCTATGCACTGAAATTACCTTAAACACATCGCAAGATGAAATTGCTGTTTGTAATTTAGGGAGTATAAATTTAAGCACACATATCACAGACAAAGGTCTGAATATAGAAAAATTAGAAAAAACAGTTCGCACGGCCATACGCATGCTCGACAATGTTATCGACATGAATTATTACGCTGTACCTCAAGCACGCCGATCTAACTTAAAACATCGCCCCATTGGCCTTGGTTTAATGGGATTCCAAGACAGCTTATATCAATTACATATTCCTTACAGCTCTGACATGGCTGTCGAATTTGCTGATCGCTCTATGGAATATATCAGTTACTTTGCAATTAAAGCTTCTAATGAATTAGCCAAAGAACGTGGGAGTTATGCAAGTTTTGAAGGTTCTTTGTGGAGTAAAGGGATTTTACCCATTGACTCACTTGAACTACTACAGAAAGAACGCAAACAATATTTGCAACTCAACAAAGAAAAAAACTTAGATTGGGAAACACTTCGCATTGCCATCCGAACAACAGGCATGCGAAATTCAAACACAATGGCGATTGCACCCACAGCAACAATTTCCAATATTTGTGGTGTTTCACAATCAATTGAACCTACCTATCAAAATCTTTTTGTTAAATCAAATTTGTCTGGTGAATTCACCGTCATCAACCCTTATTTAGTTGCTGATTTGAAAGCATTAAATTTATGGGATGATGTAATGATCAATGATTTAAAATATTTTAATGGCAGTTTAAACAAATTAACCCGTGTTCCCACAGAGCTAAAGCAGCTCTACGCCACTGCCTTTGAGATCGATCCCCTCTGGCTCATTGAAGCCGCGGCTCGACGTCAGAAATGGATCGATCAAGGGCAGTCTTTAAATTTATATCTGGCACAAGCTTCAGGAAAAAAATTAGATACACTGTATCGCTTTGCCTGGCTGCGTGGATTAAAAACCACCTATTACTTGCGCACCTTAGGTGCAACCAACGCTGAAAAATCAACGATTCATGATCATGCACTCAATGCCGTTACAACAGTCGCAACAGACACCACGGCAGCTAAAGTATGCTCCATCAATGATCCTGATTGTGAAGCCTGTCAATAATTTTTTAAAAAGGATAGTCCAATGACTACATCTCGTATTCGTGTCGATGAAAAACAAATTATTAATTGTCGCGCGGACCTCAACCAGCTGGTCCCTTTTAAATATCACTGGGCATGGGAAAAATATTTAGCGGCCTGCGCCAACCACTGGATGCCACAAGAAATTAACATGGCAGCTGACGTTGCTGTATGGAAAGATCCTCGTGGTTTAAGTGATGATGAGCGTTTAATTATAAAACGTAACATGGGGTTTTTTTCCACAGCAGATTCTTTAGTTGCAAACAATCTTGTGCTTGCTGTTTACCGCCATATCACTAACCCCGAATGTCGACAATACTTGTTACGACAAGCGTTTGAAGAAGCCTTACATACTCACGCTTACCAATACATCATTGAAAGTTTAGGTTTAGATGAAGCAGAAATTTTTAACATGTATCATGAAATCCCTTCTGTTGCCAAAAAAGCAGAGTGGGCCCTACCCTTCACTTTAAGCTTAGGCGATCCTTTTTTTAAAACAGGCACACTACAAACAGATCAACGTTTGTTACGAGACTTAATTGCGTTCTATGTTATTTTCGAAGGTATTTTCTTTTACGTCGGTTTCACTCAAATTTTATCGATGGGACGACGCAACATCATGACAGGCACTTCCGAACAATTACAATATATTTTACGCGATGAATCGATGCATTTAAATTTTGGGATTGACGTCATCAATCAAATTAAAATTGAAAACCCACATTTATGGACGAAGGAATTTCAAAAAGAAATCATCAATATGATTAAAGAAGGGGTTGAACTTGAATATCAATATGCGATAGACACCATGCCGAACGGTATTTTAGGTATGAATGCCGAAATGTTTAAAGAATATTTACATTACATTGCTAATCGCCGTTACACTCAAATTGGTTTAGCAGAACAATATGCTAACGCAAGCAACCCTTTCCCTTGGATGAGTGAGATGGTCGATCTCAAAAAAGAGAAAAACTTCTTTGAAACCCGCGTCATCGAATATCAAACGGGTGGAACATTAAGCTGGGAAGAAGAAAGCACGTGATAAAATAAAAAATGAAAAAAACGCTCATTATTCTAGGTAGTTCAAGATCACAAGGCCACACCTTTGAGGCAGTAAAACTCATCAAGAATAAACTTCAAAACCCATCGTTTATTGACTTAGCTAATTATAAAATCACTGACTTTGATTACCTTCAACAAAATAAAGATGACGATTTCAAACAAATTATCGAGCACATACTCCAACATGAGACGATCATTTTAGCCACCCCTGTTTACTGGTATACAATGAGTGCGGCCATGAAAAGATTTGTCGATAGGTTAACTGACTTACTACCGGCAACTGAGGATCAAGATACCCCTTTACGAAATAAAAATTTAGCCGTTATTTCTTCTTATGGCGTCCACCCAGAAGGCAAAGATGGGTTTGAAACCATTTTTATTAATACCGCAAAATATTTAAGTATGAATTACCTAGCTTGTTATTTTTATTATTCTGGCAATAACCCCAGTATTTCTGAAAAGAATATAAATTTAGCCGATGAATTCCTTACTCGATTAAATAAAAATTAGAACTTACCGTGTAAATCCTGAAATCCTACCCTCCTAAAATAAACTAACCTCAGAAACTTGATTTTTACTCCGGATTAGTAAGATAATTTCGCACCACCACTTCGGATTAGTAAGATTTTTACAATATAGTTAATTATTTTTTAGAAAATAGGAAAATCATGCAGCCATCTTTTCAAGACCGCATTCTCGCATCTGCTGTGATAGGCAAACTCATAGAAACGAATAAAATTCCTCTTGAAAGAGCACGCAAACTTACACTTCTCGAACGCCGAACTCTCGAGTCTACCGGCGTATATGAACTCATCGATGAAAAAAAACTTTCTGTAAACCAAGCGCTCGCACTTACGACAGGTCAACTTATTAATCTCAACTCTTCTGGGATACGTGATCTCATAAAAAAAAAGAGACTTCCCCTAGAAATAGCACTCGCACTCACGGTAGATCAACGTGCCAACCTCGAGCCTGATATAGTACGTGAACTTATTACTACAGATCGATTTTCTCTAGAACAAGCAGTCAAACTTACGGTCGAAGAACGCCATAACTTCGAATCTGGTATGGTAATTGAACTCATAGATACCGGTCGAATTTCTTTAGAACGAGCACTTTCAATTACCCCTGAACAACGTTATAAACTAGATCATGGAAAAGTAAGCGAAGTAACCACAGTAATAGACCAGCTAACACGACAGGAATGCCCCCATCATCAGCACCACATATAACGCAAGAGAAGCGAATTACTTACTTAACACTTTCACTACTATTCGCCACTTGCTTTGTCGCCTGGGTTAAATCGGCCAATTCGCGTAATGCCACAGAGAGGACAACATAGCTTATCGTAGGCATCGTGCGCACTTCTGAAAGTGTATGACACCAGCGCCCTACTAAAGTTTTATATTTTTCAAGCCACTGATTAATTTGCACTTGAATACTCTTGGCTTTTTCAACATTGGTTAATACAGCGACACTCAATTGACGCTGTTGTATGTCCAACTCATCACGTATCGCTTCACGCGCTAAGGCATCCCAATGCGTTTCAACAGGATAATCGTTAATTAAACTACGAAACCATCCTAGCTCCAATAAATTACCCAAAATAAAATACATCGAAGCTACCACTGTAGGATTAAACTCACCTGCCACCTCAATAATATCTAACGACGATAATAAAAATCGTGAAGCACTGACTGCAACAGCTAAATTTTCAGGAATACCTTGTTCATTGTATTGATCAATCGCAATATTTAATTTTTCTAGATCAGAACCTACTAATAATTTTGATAGTTTCTTTGAAATTTCTTTTACTTTTGGTTCAAAGAAAGCGATCGCCTCTCCAATGTTTAAACTTGCACGTCGATAACGCAAAAACCAACGCGTCGCTCGCCGCACTAAGCGGCTAACTTCGAACATCATATGAAGTTGTGTTTGTGTCGATACTTTCAAATCAAGCATTTCAATTTGATCCCACAACTCACTTAAATTGAAGGTTTTTCTTGCCACCATATAAGCACGTACAATGGCAGACACCGAAGCACCTGTTTCATTTTGAAGACGATAAATAAAGGCAATCCCCATTTCATTTACAATCATATTGCTTAATTGGGTTGCGATGATTTCTCGACGCAAATCATGATGCTCCATTTCCTTGCGGAATTTTTCACTGAGTTTATAAGGAAAAGCGGTAGTTAATAAATTAGAAAAATAAGGATCTTCTTCTATATCAGAAATCAAAATTTCTTCTTTTAAAGTAATTTTTGCATACGCCAACAAAACAGCAATTTCAGGTCGCGTGAGTCCTTTATTCTGTGACTTTCTTGCTTTCATTTCTGCAATGCTCGGCAAATATTCCACGCCACGATCAATTTTTCCTGCACTTTCTAAACTATCCATGTAACGATTATAAAGTTCCGTGTCTTTAATAGCGTGTGTTTTCTCTAAACTAATCGATTGTATTTGTATGTAATTATCACGTAAAACCAAACAGGCAACATCCTCTGTCATTCCCGCCAATAATTTATTACGCGCATTTTCCGTCAAACCTTTTTGACTGATGACATAATTTAATAAAATTTTTGAATTTACTTCATGGTCAGAACAATCTACACCCGCGGAATTATCTATAAAATCAGTATTGATAATGCCACCATTTAATTCGTATTCTACGCGCCCTAATTGGGTGAACCCCAAATTACCCCCTTCAGCCACCACACGACAATGCAATTGTGATCCATTAATACGTATGCTGTTGTTAGTATGATCTCCCACTTGGGCATGCGTTTCTATCGCACTTTTGACATACGTACCAATCCCACCATTAAATAAAAGATCAACTTTGGCCTGCAATATTTTTAAAATTACTTCATTTGGCGTCGCAAACTCTTCAGAAAAACCCAACAACTCTTGCACTTCTCTGGATAGAGGGATGGATTTCAATGAACGACTATAAACACCTCCACCTTTTGAAATTAAATCAGCATTATAATCTTCCCATGTTGAACGAGGTAAACGAAACAAACGTTCGCGCTCAGAAAAACTCGTTTTCGGATTGGGTTCAGGGTCTAAAAAAACATGGGCGTGATTAAATGCTGCAAGCAATTTAATATGTTTGGATAACAACATTGCATTTCCAAACACATCACCACTCATATCCCCTATACCCACCAACGTGAAATCCGTCGTCTGGATATTGATGTCTAATTCTCTAAAATGTCGCTTGGCTGACTCCCAAGCGCCTCGTGCCGTGATACCCATTTTTTTATGGTCGTAACCCGTTTTTCCACCCGAGGCAAAGGCATCACCTAACCAAAATTGGTATCTCTGAGAAATTTCATTAGCAATATCCGAAAATGTTGCCGTACCTTTATCTGCAGCAACCACCAGGTAAGGATCATCTTCATCGTAACGTACAACATCGATAGGATGCACAATCTTTTTTTCAACTAAATTATCTGTTACATCCAATAAACCACTCATAAAAAGTTTATAACAACTAATGCCTTCGGCTTGGATTTCTTCACGTGCAGCAGTCGCTGAAATTAGTTTTGTAACAAACCCTCCTTTTGCACCAGAAGGCACAATAACAGCATTTTTTACTTTTTGTGCTTTCATCAGTCCTAACACTTCCGTTCTAAAATCTTCACGACGATCAGACCAACGTATACCCCCACGGGCTACTTTTGCTGAACGCAAATGAATACCTTCAAAGCGCGGAGAATAAACAAAGATCTCACAGCGCGGGCGAGGCAAAGGAAGTTCAGGCACTAAACTTGAATCTAATTTAATTGAAAAATATTCTTTGTAATGTCCTTCTTCATTCATCTGAAAACAATTCGTTCTCACAATCGCATTAATGATTGCATGGAATCGTCGAATAATACGATCTTCATCTAAACTCACCACTTTATCTAAAGTTTGCTTTAACTGATTCTCTAATTCTTTAATAGGTGCTTCATTGTTTTGCTGCTTTTTAGGATCAAAACGCAACTTAAACAAATCAACGACAATTTTCACCGCTTCTGGATTACGTGATAAAGTTTCTTCGATATAGGCCTGACTGAATGTAAAACCTGTTTGCCGTAAATATTTTGCAATCGCTCGTACACCTGTAATTTCACGCCAAGATAAGGGGACGGTTAAAATCAAACGATTGAAACCATCATTTTCTAATGCACCTTCCCATATTTTTAAAAAAGCATCTTGGAAAATCCCGCTCAATTGCCTCACATTCAAATTCATACCAGCAGGATGTGTGATCAAAAAATCATTAATCCAAATCGAACTTGAATTTAAAGGACGGATTTCATAAGGACGCTCTTCAATCACTCGCAACCCTAAGTTTTCTAACATAGGTAATGCATCTGATAGCGGTACCGTGTCATGATAATGAAATAATTTAAAATGAATCAGACCCGTTGTGTCAGATTTGGGACGATAAAAACTCATTCCCAGTGGCGTTTCTTCATTTATTTTTTCTAATTCTTCAATATCATACACTGCATTTTTTGCTGTAAAATCTTCTCGATACGAAGCCGGAAATGCTTTCGCATATTTATGCAATAACTCACTTGCTTTTTCTTCTTCAAAACGAGAAAACAAATGTGTTTGCAATTCATCACGCCAAGTTCGTCCAATTTCAATTAATTTTTTTTCTAATTCTTTAAAATCAACATCTGGTGCTGTTTTAGAATCTGTGCGCGCTAAGAAATGAATCCTTGCCAAGACGGATTCAGTAAATAAAACAGAAAAATCTATTTCTGTGGCATGAAATGTTTTTTCAACAAGATCTTGCATGTGCAAACGCAATTCCGTGTTAAACCATTCACGAGGGACATATACAATCAAAGAAACAAAACGACGATAAATATCCCAACGTCCAAACAATCGAATACGCAAACGTTCTTGTAATTGCAAAATACCCATCGCAATAAGCGTTAATTCATCAGTATTAGCTTGAAATAAATCATCACGCGGCAACACTTCTAAAATATTAACCAGGGTTTTTCCTGCATGACTTTTTGGAAGCAATCCTGAGTTTTGAACCACAATTGCAACCTTATGGCGTAAGAAAGGAATTTGTTTTGGATTGCTGTGATAAGCCGCAGAAGTATATAAGCCTAAAAATCGACGCTCACCTATGATTTCACCTTTTTTATTATAACGTTTTACACCAATATAATCGGTGTAGGCAGGACGATGCACGGTCGACTTAGTGTTGGTTTTTGAAATAATAAGAATATGCGGCGACAATGCGACTTCACGCGCTGCTTTTGGTAAAGAGGCTAAAGGACGATGGTGATGCGCATGTATTTCATCACGTAATACACCCAATCCACTACCATCAACAAGTTCTAATACACGGCTAGCACCACTGCCTGTAATCAAATAATCCCTGCAACCCAAAAAAGTAAAATGATGGTCATCCAACCATCGCAAAAAATCTTTTGTTTCATTCACTTCTTCTTCAGGTAAAGGTAATTTTACTTGATCTAATTCCACTAACATTTCTTGTAAGCGTTCCCGCATTTTAGGCCAATCTTCTACAGTAATACGCGCATCACTTAAAACACGAATTAAATTTAAACGTAATTTTTCTAAAGCATAAGGATCTGGAATATAATCAATTTCAATATAAATAGGCGCTTCTGCTAACACGTCCTTTTCAAAGTCGACGTTGAAAGGTAATACTTGCATAATTTCATTTTTCTTCCCACGCCTAAACTTCAATCCTCCCAAATGAATCATAAAAAAAATGTTGTAGCCTTCTCGATTAATTTCCATTCTTAACGAATCAACCAGAAAAGGCATATCGTCAGTAATAACTTCAACAATGGTTGTTTTAGAAAGAGACTCTCGGTTTTCAGGATTAAAAACTCTAATCTTTAACTCACCTGGTTTACGTTGACAGAGCAACTGCCAGTGAGAATAGAGCAATTCATAAAGACTTTTAATCGAACGTGATTGCAAATCATCAAGCGCGATTTTTCCAAAATATTGAACTGCCAAATCCGATAAAAGAGGGACTTCTTGTGGAAGCGCATTCTCTTTAATGTAGGTAACGAGTTCTTGAATAATAATCGTTGTTTCTTGAGGCACAAGCGAGATCATGATTCACACACCCCTTCCATTCAATTCCTTTCATCTTGGGCTATCATCATCAATAAGCATAGAAGATTCTACTTACATCACAAATTAAAAATAAAAATACGAAAAAAAAATGTGCTTCTTTTAGGGTGTCAAACCAATTTCATCCGCATCGCAAGCATAGGCATTACCTAAATTAGTGATATTGGTCTGCTCAAAATGACCATGACCATCCATCATAGAACCCGTATTACCTTGACGCGTCGTTAATAGCTGAACGTAGTTTGCACCTAAACGACCTGCTTTATTTCTCAAATCATTCATCGCACCCAATTCCAAATTTTTATTGGAAGTCCAAGAACCCGTAAAACAATTGCCTTGATTCCCTAAAATTTGCCCTCGGAATTTGCAGCTTTTAGGGGGCGCATCTTGGGAAACAATCACTCGGTTAGCCTGCATTGTTTCTAATTGAATAGCAGAACATGCCGTTAATAATGAAAAAACAATAAAAACCCATAACTTCATCTTTAAAACCCATCATCAAAGAAGAGGAAGACCTATTTTATGAACAATTAGCGCATAAATCAATCATTTTTTAATTGAAAACTCGGGGAAAACATGCTATAGGCATATATGTTTATTCTGTATTTTTAATTCTGGAGGCAGGTTTGAATCGACAAGCTTCAATGTTTTTTCTCACCCTCTTCCTTTTGACTTTCTCTATTAAAACACCTGCAATACTTGACATTGAGAAACAAGCTTACCTGATTGTTCATTGCAAATCAGCCATGTTAACTCAAAATAAAGAAAACAAGAGTTTATATTTTCTTAAATGCACTCATCCTCATGTTTTTTATTTTTATGACAGGCCCTGGAAGGAAGAAGGAACCGTTTCTTCAAAAGAATTGCTTTTAGCATGGAAAGATAATTTTAAAAAATACGGCAAACTTACTTATCCTAACGGCGTATGGGTCATCGAATCCCAGAGACAAGAGAAATTAAATTTAATAAAAATTATCATTCATGATCTTAAAGTACAACCTCAAGCGTTATATTTCGAAATTTCAAAACAAGATCAAAAATTAAGAAATATAATCACAAGTGATTTTTTTATAAGAAATTATATAGAGAATCCAGTTCACGAAACAATCCTGATGTTTTCTTTGCCTTAGGGAGAAATTTATGAAGTTTTTTTCTATATTATTAAGCGTTATTTTATTTATTCCAAGTTTTTCTTTTGCAGCAATGGAAATTCCTTTATCCACTATAGTAAAAAACAAAAGCTCTCATTTATCAAAGAAATCATCTGAGGAATTAAAATTTTATATTTCAGCGGAATCAGGGGAAATAAAGAAAAATGGAAATAACGATTTCACCTTAACCCTTAAAGGAAAGAATGTAAAAAATGTTATTTACTCTGCCATATCGCCCGCTCACGACGTAGGCTCTGAATCTATGTATCAGTTTTCTAAATACTGGAATAGAGGTGAAAGTTTCAATAAAATACCACCTAACGCTGCGCTTGTTGCGACAGATAAAAAAAACGGGGCATTAAATTTAACTTACATCGCTGTCTTGAAGGACATACACTATACAAATAATGACTCTGTTTCCTTTAATATTTCATTACTCAATCATGAAAAAATGCCAAACATAAAAAAATTATGGCACATCATGATTGTCATCGACTATGTGAGCACAGGCGGTTTATTTTAAATCTCATAGGACTTACGCAAAACGAGTATTTTTGTGTTGCAACAAGGCATAAATCGAGTGAGCGCCGCAGTTTATAAATAATAAATGAGGACGCGAACGAGATTTATAACGATGTTGCAAGCAAAAAGACGATGTTTTGCGTAAGTCCTATTTTAATGAAATCTTATTATGTTTAATACATTTCGAAAATACTGGAACAAAACAACTTGCTGGCTCAGAGAAAAATTTCCCGCGCCTGATCCAGAAGAATCGCCCTCTTTTTTTGAATTAACTTTTTCAAAAAAGTGCGCCTATGTCTGGAACACCCTTCTAGACTCTTTTCTAAAAGGCATCCCGCCTGGTTTAACGGTGGGCGTATTAATACAAAAAGCATTTACTTTACCACGCTCTTCTAAAAATTTGAGTTTCATCATAATTTATGGTGTCGCTTCTTTAGCAAAAGAGCTAGGAAGAGAAAGCCACTATCTACTTCTACGAATTCTTCATAAAGCCGGCGAATTTTTTTTAAAACGTACTGCCTTAATTCCACTTTTGCTCGTCATTCCTATTACTCTTAATGTGAGCGCGCCTGTGGTTATCCCTTTACCCTACATGCTATTAATCCTCGCAGGGTGCACCGTCATTTCCTTTGTAAAACCCACTATCGTCAACTATGTGAAAAGTAAAAACGCTTCAAACAATAATTCTGAACTACCCACTTCGCGCTGGACACACGTCAAACAAATTACAAGTAAAATCTTAGAAACCATTATCGGCATGGGGCAACGTGGAGGCCAAGCCACACTGATGAAGCAAGTTATAAAAATTTTCTTAGAAGTGCTTGGCCAATACGGCGTAGAATCTGCTGCTACTGCAGCCAATAGTTTTTATTTAAATTTATTTTTAATCGTTCCTGCCGCATTGGAAGGAACACTCAAATTGCTAGAAGCCTATTCAAGAGAACACCCTGAAAATATAAAACAAAAAAATAATTTAGAAAGAGCCAAAACAATATTCCATGTTTTTTGTAAATTCTTAGAATCCTGGGGTTTTAATACTATTTTTCTGGGCGATATGATACAAAGCCAACAACCTCAATTTGATTATCAATTAACAGACGAGGAATATTTGGGTTGTATGGGAGGAGGGGTGTTTGCAGCGACAGTTTCGGTGTTACATAAATTTAAATTTGATGAAAAATGGATTTTTAATAAATTTCCGGATAAATTACCACCCTTACCTCTATCCTCACTTCCTCTTTTTTTTAAAAAATCTCCCGTCTCATCCTCTTCTATAGAAGAAAGACTCTTACCAAGTAAAGAATCACAGGAAGAAATAAATGATTACTTCAGAGGCTCACCCCACGCATCCTCCTCTCAACAAGCAGAAGAGGAGGAGGACTATTTCAGAGATCCATCTGTTGCGCTGACGGTTTCCGATGAGGAGGATGACTACTTCAAAGATCCACTGCCAATCAATACTATTGAGTTAAAAGAACTGACTTCGACTTCACCACCAAGCCCCTAAAACAATACCAAATAAAGCAAACTTCACTAAATGATAGCCCGCATCAATTAAAAATAATTTTATGCTGCGATCAGCGAATAAATAATTGATCCCAAAGGAAGTTAAAACAAAATAGAAACCCACCCCAAGCCCCGCTTTCAAACCTATTAACCCTGTCGGTGTTGAGGTTAAAGAAGTAATAAACAAATCAAGACCGAATGCAGTCACAAAGGCAAGCAGGAAAGCTGCAATATAGACAATAGCAGGATGACGTTTTTTATGACTTTTTTGCGTTATCCCTTCTTCCTTTTTCCAAAGCGCCCCAAACAAATAAGGCGAATACCAAATACCCCCTACCATAAACGCAAGCACCGTTGCTGTTAATACCGCTACCAAATTAACATCCATGTATACACACATATTTTCCTCCTGGAATTAAAGACACAAACTAGGTATCCTCTCACAACTTTTTCCATTATAAAAGCTTTTCTAAAAGAGTTGATTCGAAATATGAGTTTTTTAAAAATAATTTTATTTGATATAGGGCGCATCGGCATTGCCAGCGTCGTATTAATGACCGTTTTGGAAGATTTTAATTCTCGCACTTCTTTCTTTGCTTTGATGAAACATAAAAAAATGCCGGCACCTGGTTTATTTTTTTTTGGAAATATTATTTGGAAAAGCTTGGCCGCTATAGGATTGCTACTCCATTTCAGAGTTTTTACAACCTCCTTAACTTTAGGAATTTATTGCTTTTTATCATCGTTCATTCTCTATGATTTTTGGTGCATGACAGGCGAATCTCGACATTATTTACGTGCAAACTTCTTAATACATTTAGCTTTATGCTTTGCTTTGATTTTATTGGCCTCGTTCTATGTGGTTCACTAAGGCAATAATCAAGACCGGCAGCGCGAAGACAATGATAATGATGTTAGCAATCATGATCACCGGATCAGATTTCACATATCCATAAACCGCCCACAACACAACCCCCAAAAGAAACAATGCATACATTAAAATTGACACTCCTTCTGTGTTTTTTGTCTTAATGGTTTTTAATGCTTGCGGCGCAAAAGAAAACGTTGTAAAACAAGCAGCAATTAAACCTAATATCAATTCAAAGGACTCCATCATCGTCACTCCTCAGTTACTTAACACAAGTGTTATTCATACTTCATGGCAACCCTTACTTTCATCTGCACTCACTAAGCTTGATCCAGCCTATTTAACCTCATTAAATGATTCAACTTGGTTGCCCGGTCCCGAAGCTATCTTTAATGCTTTTAGCCTGCCTTTACCTAAAACACAGTATATCCTATTCGGAGAATCCCCTTACCCTCGCGCACTTTCCGCTAATGGTTACGCTTTCTGGGATGCCCAGGTTCTAGAACTTTGGTCTGAAACAGGTTTTGATTCTCGCGTTAATCGCGCAACTTCGTTACGCAATTTCTTGAAAATGTTGTTAGTTGCAGAAGGAAAGTTATCTCCCGATGATGTAAGCCAAAATGCTATCGCTGCACTAAACAAAAACTCGCTTGTCCAAACATGTTCAAGCTTATTTTCTAATTTTATAAAAAAAGGATTTTTATTACTAAACGCAAGCCTGGTTTTAAGTTCTCACAACATCACAGATGATGCAAAGGCTTGGCGCCCTTTTATGGAAAGATTATTAGAAAATCTCACTTTAGAAAATAAAAAAATAAAATTACTTTTATTTGGAAGAATCGCAAATGAAATTTTAAAATTTCCTGTCTCAGCCCACTTTACTATCATTACTGCGGAACACCCCTATAATCTCTCTTTCATTAAAAATGAAAAAATAATAAATTTATTTAAGGATTTACATCTTTTAGGGCGTGTCCCTAAAGGTTTTCTCGATGCGAAAAAAGAGGGGATTGAGGCAAATTTTTCGAAAATTTGAGGATAATATCGGGAATATTTGACGAAAATTTTCGAAAAATTCGACCCATCCTACTCTTTTTGTAGCCGAGAAAAACCTTTAGGGACACGCCCTAAATGCCTAATGCTTCTCTCTGCTTTTGATTTAAAATGTGAATTCCTTCGGCAGCTAAATTCAACATCTTCATTAATTCATCTTGCGTAAAAGGATTTTTTTCTGCAGTACCTTGAACTTCGATCAATCCCCCTTCGTCATTCATCACAACATTCATATCCGTTTGAGCTTGCACATCTTCCTGATATTCTAAATCTAGAATCGGCTCACCTTGATAGATTCCTACAGAAATTGCAGCAACCAAGCCAAACCAAGGATCATTTGATAAATTTTGTTTTTTCTTTAATACACGCAAAGCATCTATCAAAGCAACGCAACTGCCTGTAATCGCCGCAGTACGCGTTCCACCATCTGCACTGATAACATCACAATCTAAAGTAATCGTGTTTTCCCCTAACATTTTTAAATTCACAACAGAACGCAATGCCCGCCCAATCAATCGCTGAATTTCTACTGTTCTTCCCGTTTGCTTTCCTTGCACCGCTTCACGGGAGGTACGTTCCTGTGTTGCACGTGGCAACATGCCGTACTCTGCTGTCACCCATCCTTGTCCTGTGCCTTTTAAAAAACGAGGTACACCCGAAACAATGCTGGCAGTACAAATTACCTTTGTTTTTCCACATTCCATCAATACAGCACCTTCTGCTGAAGGGAGATAATTACGTGTGATTTGAATATCGCGCAATGCATTTGATCGACGTTCGCTGGGTCTCATAAAATTCCTCGGCTTTTCTTGAGCTAAATTCATACAGTATACCGCCCGGCATTGAATATGTATAATTTCGTTTTTTAACTCAATGCTTCTTTAAAATTTACGTATGACTGAAATAGAAAGCGATAAGCAGGAAACACAGGAATGGCTCGATGCCCTTGCGTCAACCTTAGAATTCGAAGGTAGCGCACGCACAGAATTCATCCTTGAAAAAATGTTAGCGAAAGCACGCACTTTTGGTTTAACACTTCCAACAAGTTTGAGTACTCCCTACATCAATACACTTTCTGTCGAACAAACACCCGCTTATCCTGGAAATTTAAAAATTGAAAAAAAAATCG
>MGYM01000005.1:17209-23141 GCA_001801745.1 Gammaproteobacteria bacterium RIFCSPLOWO2_02_FULL_38_11 | reverse complement strand
TTATTCATCAAGGTATCGTTTTTTACTTCTCAAAAATTTTATTTTCCCGTGTCGCTTCTTTTTATTAAGGCGTTTTTCAATAGACGTTTTTGTAGGTTTGATTTTTTTTCTTTTTTTTGGAATTGAACTTGCGCGTTTTATCCATTCGTATAAACGATGTATGGCGTCTCGTTTATTGTGTTCTTGAGTGCGGAAACGAGTCGCTTTAATGATTAATTCCCCATCGTGAGTAATTTTGTTAGCTGCCAAAACCAACAAACGCGCGCGAACTGTTTCAGGTAATGAAGGGGAATGAACAATATCAAAACGCAACTGTACTGCCGTTGCCACTTTATTCACGTTTTGTCCGCCTGGCCCAGACGCACGAATAAAAGTGAGCCGAATTTCCTCTGGATTTAAAGAAATCGTGGAGGCGATTTTCACGCGTGACTTATCATCGTCGCAGTTAACATCGTTTTTCCTCTTTTTAATTCTAGTCAATTACCCCACAAAACATTCTCATGCCACCGCCTCCTAATTGTGGTGTATCACTGTAGGTATCTCCACCTGAGTGAATCATCAAGGCATGCCCCTTTATTTGCGAAAGCGAAGTTAAACGGGGTGCTAAAACAGGAAGGCTCGCCACTCCGCTGCTATCAACATACAACACAGGTAAATCCCCTAAATGACCTGCAGCATTATATGGCCCTAAATGATGCCCTGTATTTTGTGGATCAAGATGCCCACCCGCTGCCATCCCTTGATCTGCACAGCTAGGATATTCATGGATATGAAATCCATGTATTCCCGCAGGGAGTGAATGTAAAGCAGGAAAAAACAATAATCCGTAGGGAGAGAATTGAATCCTCACCTGTCCCACAAGCTGATTATTTCCCTGCGCCGATACGTCATACATCGACACAACTATCGTTTCAGCAAATAAAGATTTTAAAAAAAACGTTATCACCCCTAAAATGAAAAGTTTTCTCAACATACTCACCTCCTATTGCAATCCAAACTTCTTAAGGGCGCCTCTAAAAATTGCCTTTTTGCGTTATAACTTTGTTGCACTCATTTTTAAAATGCTCATTTACTCGCTTGTAAACTCCGATTTTAAAAATGAGTGCGCCTCGCTCTAACACAAAATTTCTAATTTTTAGAGGCGCCCTTAATCAAGCGATATTATTTTTTATTATTACAAATACTTGATACAATACGCACTTCCATCATCATCCAATTCGAAATTATTGTAAACCTTTTGAGGGAATCTAAAAATGACACATCACAAAAAAATAGGAATCCATCAAAAAAAAATAATCTCTTTTTTTAAGCCTACAACAAATTTTGTTTCATCCTGGATTCTTAAAAGAACTTATAAACCAAAAACAGATTATAAATGTGTTAGAAAATTCAGAGAAAACTATTTAGACTCACATCCCTCTCTTGGTGCAGACCATAGTTGGCGGGGATTTTATTTCGTAGCTAGCGATGATTTTTGTGAATATGAGGTGTATGACCCTTTACGATGCTGTTACAAGCAAGCAATCGCCACTGCCACGATTGATAGCGACGGCGCACTCGAACATATAAAAGTAAAAGCTCTCTATCAACGGCGAGGCATCGGCAGCGAGTTAATCCGCTTTATTTACAAAGTGGCACCACAACAACTTATAATTTACTTTGATATTAGCAATCACACGCGCCATAACCTAGACTCCGAGGGGACTGCACTCATTAAACATTGTCTAAGAGAAAAAATTATTCCTGACAGTGTGCTTATTGATGCTATACCCCAAACCCCCTCGTTTTCACGTTCGCGTCCTTGTTATGCTTTACATGACGGCAACCAGGACTAACTTATTTCGCCCGACTATTTTTATTTTCATAACACATACAATCCACCGTGTGATCATTTACCAAACCTACCGCCTGCATAAAGGCATAACAGATCGTACTACCCACAAATTTAAATCCACGCTTCTTTAAATCTTTCGACAGGGTATCAGAAATCGATGTTTTCGATGGAATAGAACGAAAACTTTCCCAGCGATTTTTAATTTGCTTATCATCAACAAAACTCCAAATATAATCAGAAAAATTATTTCCTTCGCTCTGTAGTTTTAAATAAGCGCTAGCATTGATAATAGCAGACTCAATTTTCAGACGATTACGAATAATGCCCGCATTATTTAATAACTTATTTATTTCTTTCTCACCATATCGAGCTATTTTTTTTGGATCGAAATTATCAAAACAATTTCGATAATTCTCTCGTTTTTTTAAAACAGTAATCCAACTCAATCCAGCTTGAGCTCCCTCTAAAATGAGAAATTCAAATAAACGATGACTATCATAAATCGGAATACCCCACTCATTATCATGATAATCAATGTAAATCGGATCTTCTGTAACCCAGGCACAACGTCTTTGCATTTTATTGACTTCCCTCTTTCATGTTAAATTAACAAAACCCATCACCGCCTAAGCCCACTTCAAACATACAAGCCTAACCTAAAGCAAGCTGCTTGCCGCAAGACTGGGAAACATACATAATCATAATTTCGATATATTGATCGCAGCATTCATTCGCTCTAACCAAAAACACAGGTAATAACTATGAAAAAAATGCTCGGTGGTGTTTTCCTCATAATCGGAACGACTGTAGGCGCAGGCATGTTATCCCTCCCACTTATTACAGCGGCTTGCGGTTTAGGTGTAACAATTATTTTGCTCCGACTTTCTTGGTCGGTGATGTATGTCACAGCTTTAAAGCTCTTACACTTATGCGCCGAACACCCTGTTGGCGTTAACTTTACGACTTTAATCAATAAAAATATGCCTCGATGGATTCAACAATTATTTATAATCATTTACCTTTTACTACTCTATTCTTTAATGTCCGCTTACACCACACAAGGGGCATCATTTATATCTGTCCTTAGCAAAGGAAATATTAGTTTTGTTCCCATTGACGCTTTTATTTTTATTATTATTTTCGGGACCATTATTGCAAGCTTTAGTTTTAGCGATTATGTGAATCGCTCTTTTCTTTCGATCAAACTTATATTTTTCATTCTTGCTGTTTTAACGATGATTGGATTTTTCAAATTTCAATACATCATGGCTTTCCCACTTTCATTCTCCGCTATTATTTTTGCTTGGCCAACTCTACTTCCTGCTTTTGGTTTTCAAAATATCGTTCCTGTTCTTTACGAATATCAAAATAAAAATATCGCTGCTATTAAAAAAAGTATTTTGCTTGGGAGCTTAGCCGTATTATTGTTTTATTTGCTATGGACAATCGCCTGCCTAGCCATTCTTCCTCAGCAAGGTCTCCATAGTTATCAAACCATTTATGCTCATGGGAATACTTTAAATGATTTTATCGATAATATTAAAGAACAAACTCACAGTCACTGGATTAAGACTTTTCTGAGTGTCTTCATTAACGTTTCCGTCATCACCTCTTTTATTTGTAGTGGATTATCTCTCTTTCATTACATCAAAGACACTTTTAAACGCTTTAATATCTCTATCACAAGCACGACTGGTTTAGTCTTGACGTTTCTCCCACCTTATTTATTTACGATACTCTATCCAAACGGCTTCATTTTAGCTTTGCAATTCGCCTCTATCTTTGCCGTGTTGGTTTTCGTCTATACGCCAATTTTTCTTGAAAAAAATAATTTTTATACGAAAAAAAATCTATACCCGATTATCCTAGGTAGTTTAGTCATTATCGCTCAGTTATTAAATTTAATAGGCCTTACTTTGCCTTATCGATGATAAAACTCAAAACCGCCTTTCATTGGTAAGGGGTATAAGACCAGCGATACGATAAAATAGCAGGTGAACCCGTAAGGAGCTCTCCAAGTCTAGTATTTTTGCTTGATATAAATTTTGTAAGTAGCTCAACTTGGAGTCCATCTGTAGCCAGCGGTGCAAACTGTGGCTGCAACAACGCACCGTCAGTAAGACCAAGAGCATAATCAAAACCCAAACCAATAGGAAAATCAAAATTCAGAGGATAAAGACTTTCGCCACCAAATCTTAAATTGAGTGAGCGGGCTAATGCCACATCCTCTTCGACAATATAATAAATTCCCCGCGCAAACGCCTGCGCATAACAAACAGGCATGAAACGCTCAACAAAACCAATCACATTCCGCCAAAATAAATGACGCTTATCTCCTCCCCAAATATCAGACTGCTCATCATAAATTTCAAATACTCTCAGCAAATAATAAGGGTTATACACTAACTCATCAGTGACACATTGCTTGAACGCTTTTCTGAAAATGTCTAACGTTTCACAAAGTACAGAACCATTATCTCTTTTTTCAAGTACAGCTTTAACATCCAGATCTGTTGCACTTGTGATGGCATTCACAATCGGACGAAAATCAAATGCAGATGCAGCTAACTTTTGTGATCGAACGGACTCTTCCAAACCCTGTGGAAAAATTTCACGGAATTGAATCTGCCTCACCTCACGACCGTTTTTGAGTTGATCAATATAGGGTTCCATCATTTGACACATCTCGACATCCCCTGCACATAACGCTGCTTGAAACGGAGTAAGGCCTGTTATAAGTTGACCTGAAGGGTCGGTTGTCTGCCTATCCTTGCTTATCCTGCTTAATGATAAGTAAGGCGCACTCTCAAGTATGGATTCTGCCCTTGTTTCTTCACCACAGATAACTCGTTTCATTAGTTCGCTTGATTTTCTAGTTCGCAGGGTTAACTCATTGAAAAGACGACAACTCCCAGATAGAGACATTAGATCTCTGGTTGAAAGGCGTGGATAGACATTAACTTCCAAAACATCCCTAGTTTGACTTATCTGCTCTTGTAATCGCACGTTACTCTCTACATTTATTCTAATATGCCCATTACTCTTATAACTAAGAAACTACTACTTGCTGCAAAAGTATTTTTACACTACGCGTCATAACTTATATCATTAGTAATCTCAAAGCATTATAAAGGATAATACCTATGCGAACTCAAGCAATTGATTTTGCAAGTAGATTTTGCCTGAGATTTCCCAGCATTATTCAAGCAGCTGTGGTAGAAGAAATCACAACGCCTAAACTGGTAGCGGCTGTTTCCAATGCTAATGGACTGGGATCATTTGCGACAGGGTTACTTTCAACAGAACAAGTTCAATCAGGTATACGCAAAATTAAGCAGTTAACAACAAAACCATTCATAACCAATCTCGTTATTCCTAATAAAACAAGAAAAGATGATTCCCTATTCTCGCCTCCAAAAGATAATTTTGATGGAATTATTGAAGTCTTATTATCAGAAAATGTTCCCATTGTAAGTTTTATTTTCGGCAATCCGGAACCTACACTGATCTCTCGTTTCAAAGAAAAAAAAATCTATTTAATAGGAACAGCCTCTTCGTTAGAAGAAGCGAAAACCTTAAGTGAATCAGGTATAGACGCCATCGTGGCACAAGGACATGCAGCAGGCGGGTATCGAGAAAAATTCTTCAGCTTACCTCGACATGCTTACGTGGACACACTAACGCTTGTACCTCAGCTTGCAAATAATATTGAACGTCCTATCATTGCTGCCGGAGGCATTGTAGAAGGACGAAGTATCGCAGCAGTCTTTGCTTTAGGCGCAGCAGCAGTTCAAATGGGAACAGCCTTTCTAGCAACAGAGGAAAGCGGGCAAAGTAGTACCTACCTCACTAGAAAAAATTTAACAGTGGCTCAATTACTAGAGCAGTTATATGGTGAATTTATAGAATCAACAACTCAAAACGTTATAAGGAGAAAACAATTGAACACAAAAACTTTAGATGAATTACGCCTGATGTGCGATCAACACAAAGTAGATTATAAATTATTTGAAGATAAAATCCCATTAAAAACCGCTAAGTCGGGCGTAGCTGAATATGGTATTTCATTATCTGAGGCTGCGCCAACTCTAATTATAA
>MGYM01000005.1:16980-17177 GCA_001801745.1 Gammaproteobacteria bacterium RIFCSPLOWO2_02_FULL_38_11 | reverse complement strand
CGAGGCGATACAAGAGTTTCTTTTAATAAATTAAAAGAACTGCTTAAAACAAAAAACATCCGTTTAGCCAAACCTGAAGAAATCTATAATTTAACTAACACTAAAGTTGGCGATGTTTCGCTAATTAATGATGGTCTAAAAACATTTGTTGATAAAAAACTTCTGGAAAAGGATTACGTTTATGGTGGTTGTGGTGT
>MGYM01000005.1:0-16905 GCA_001801745.1 Gammaproteobacteria bacterium RIFCSPLOWO2_02_FULL_38_11 | reverse complement strand
TTTAAAGGAGAATACAACAAGTAACGATTGCCAGAAGAGCAATAGTTGCAGATAACACGAAACAAATCTAAAAAATCAAGAATAAATTGTCGCACGGTTAAATTCGATTTCTTACAGAGAATTGCTATAAACTACTTCTCAAGGAAGTAGGAGGCGGCTCTTGAGATGAACCTACATTTCCATTCCTCTTGCCGTATTCTGCTGTACTAAGAAGGCGTCTCCCCAAAAAATGGCTGGCAGGCGTATTCCCCGAACCTAAGATCAATCCCTTAACCCCTTCTCTCCTCGCTGGTTTATAAATATATGTTTCAACTACTCTTAGATGAGCCGATCTGAATAAGTGTATCGTTGAGATTACCTCTCCAAAAGCAGATTTTAAATCTTTTGAAGGATTTAACTTAACAAGTTTTTCTATTTTACTTTGCTTTAAAAATTCTATAAATGCTCGATGTGGTGATGGCATATAAAACTCTAATGAAAGCATCATGTGGTACATTTCATCGAATTGATGTCTTATTCCAAATGCAGCATCTAAAGCAGGTACAACACTACTTTGTGCGCCTGATGGACCTCTGTAGTGATAACTAGATTGCCGATTATCTAACCCTTCAAAAGCAACACCCTCCCATCCTTGAAAATACAATCTTAAAGATTTCCAAAAATAATCCGGATCACAATTTTCTTCTATCCGTCGCATAATATTGATGGCATCCGTGAGAGATTGTTTCACTTCAACGAAGTAACTGATGAGCAGAGCTTCTTCAGGCGCAGACAAAAGCATTTGCGATGTATCATCTGCCAGCATGTAAGCACGATAAGCAGCTATAAGCGCTCGGCCACAAATTGCTTCTATCGCAACATGAATCTTAATAAACCAAATTTCATCTTTGCTGCCGGTGAATGTATAAAGCGGTTCTATGTTATCTAAAACCATACCTTCTTTTAAATTTTTTAAACGCCAATTATTTAAAACATAGTCCTCATAAGTAATCGTAGGATAACGATTTTTATGACGACATAACCTATTTATATTGTTACCTAAAACAGCAGGTATAGAACGCACAGGTTTCTCTTTATCCTCACATATATAACCCTGAGCAAGCATTAATAAAATTAATATTGTTGTTTGTTCTTCGAGGCTATTAGCCAAAACTATTTCTTCGTTTCGATATAAAATATTTAGCTGATCCACTTTTTCTCTCAAGCGTTTTTGTTCGATCAACCTAGGCATGTTTTTTATTAATTGATTCAATTCGAAATTAAGAGGCGTATATTCAGGGAGCTGATAAAGTGAAAACGGAGAAGGAAGAAATCCCCAACGGCTAATAGCAAATTGCGATAATAAGTCTCTCATTTTTTAATCTCTCTGTTTATTAAATATTACGAAAAGGGATAAGTTCAGACTTCATTTCCATCACAATTTTCATCTTCGCAAAATGATGTTAAAAACGTGGAAACAAAAAAAGTTAAATAATCGCGCAACATATGGGGAAATTATTCAACCATTCGAAGCAATTATTGTCGTTTTGAAAATATTATAATATAATTTTTTGCGCAGTCATTCAACGCGCTTTTTATTTAATCAAAACTCAACTCGCCTAGAGGAAGAAAAAATATGCCCAAACACTTTGAAAATATTATTGTCGGCGGAGGTCCTTCTGGACTCAACATGGCTCTCGAGCTTAGTAAACGCGGTATCGAGTTTTTGTTACTTGAAGCAAGTAACATGCCTGGAGGTCAGTGGGACCGACTACCTGTTTGCGGTCAGCTTATTTCGCTGAATAAGAGATACGTCCCGGGTGACAACCACACTTATCGGATGCGTTATGATTGGCACACGCTCAGCTCCATCAGCGCTGAGGATGTAGCCAAAGATCCAATGCTTCGATTTACCGAGTGGACATCTGAACATTGGCCATCCGCGCGCCGCTACAAAGAATACCTTCAGTATGTGGCCCAAAGAATGGATCTCATGAAAAACATACGTACGAATGCGCGTGTTAATCGTATATCACAATCGCATGGACGCTTTATGCTTGAAACCTCTGAAGATAATCAATGCTTCACGGCCGATCGCGTGTTCTGCGGCACAGGCACTTCTGAACCTGTTGTACCAAACATTAAAGGCCTTAATGCTGATACTGCTACTTTCTACCAAGACTTCAATCCTTTAACAGCGGCCGACCGCTACAAAAATAAAATTGTTCTGGTTCTCGGTCGTGGTAACTCTGCTTTTGAGATTGCACATCACCTGGTTGATATCACTGCCGAAACACGCGTGGTAACTCGGACCTTGCCAGCATTTGCAAAGCAGACACACAACGTACATGATTTGCGGGCTCAAGTCGCGGATATATTTGATCTGATGCAACTCAAATCTAACAATAATATTGTGAGTGATCGCATTGTTGAAGTAAGTCGAATCGAAGATGGAGAACACAAGGGAAGATTATTGGTTCGCTATGAAACCCCTTGCCTTCATTGGTCTCCAGCAAGATGGATGAAACGTACTGGTATTGTAGACGATATTATTGTGTGCTGTGGTTTTAACTACACATTATCGAAAATCTTCGATAGGGAGAGTGTGAGACCTGATATCGATACTAAAGGCAAATACTGTTTACTCACATCAACGTGGGAATCTAGGAATGTGCCAGGACTCTACTTTATTGGCGCACCTATGCGCGTCAACGATCCGGATGCTGCTTCTGGTTTTGTGCATGGTTTTCGATGCAATATTCAAGCGTTAGGACATCATATCGCCGAGAAACACTACGGAATGCCTCTTCGACCACTCTTCGAACGTCAAATAGCAATGAAGAATCCTTCCGATGATCTCGTGTCTCTCTCCCGCTTTCTCGTAGAGTTGGTGAGTACCACCATGCCTCTGTTCGAGCTTTTCACTTATTTTGGAGCAGTTGTAACTTTTGATGCATGCGACAACAATGTTGTGCTTGCACGTGTGTGGCCACCGCTCCCACGCAAATACAATGCTGAGAGATGGCATGATAAGCCTAATCGAGTCGAGGTTGTGTTTGAGTATGGTTTTCACCGTTACGGAAACGGAGATCTCCCAACGCATTACTTTACACTGCCAGCCGATCACTTTGATACTTCAAGAAGTGCTTATATTCATCCCGTGTTTCATGTGTTCCGCGATGGTGCTGAGGTAGATGTTTTCCATATGCAGGAAAGCCTTATCGGCCGCTGGGATCTTGATGATTACACTGACAAAGAAACCAACTCAGACCAGTATAGAAATGTGGCCTTTAATGCTTCGGCTTGCGCGCTTGGTCTTGACGAACGACGAAGTATGTTACCCGTACTCGATGAGTTTATAGATACATGCTACCCACTCATGACTGAAGAAGAAGTTGTAGAGGCAGTCCAAGTTCAACCAACTTTAGCTTTGCTTAAACCCTCACCTCAGGAAAGGGAGAATACAATAACTAACCGTCATCGATTATTCTCTCTACCTACTACTGAGAAGCAAATGCCAGAACAACACACTATTCTCCAACAACAACCACCTGTCACACAACAACAAGCCTCTTCTTCTTATCAGCAGTAAAGAACTTAGTTCTCACGGCTGAATTCCACACATCGTAGAATTCAGCCGGATGACTAATAGTTTAAGGAAGATTGTCTCATTATTTTCATTGACCTTTCTTCTATTCCATCCTTCCATGCTTTAAACAACTGTTCTAAGTGTTCCTCCTCCTGCGGGGAAAGAGACGTGAAATTTTCGAAAACCGTCATTTTTTCTAGGCTAGGTTCAGGAAACTTATAGCACCCCTCTTCGTCGTGCGTAATACTAAAAATAGGCCCAAAAGCTCCATAAGAATTCTGTTTTTTCTCTAAAATTAATTTTAAACCTAGATCTTTGGTAACTTTCTGATGATGTGATTCAATTTCTGAAGATTGCAAACCACAATTGAAAGGTAAAATTAATCGGCCAAAAGAAGTGAGAAGTGAGTGGGGAATGCCATAATAAAGTCGAAGCCCAATCCCACCATTGAAAGGAACTCTATCCCAATGAGGGAGAAAATCTTCTCTCATTGGATAACGCGATGCAAAATAATAAAATATTTTTACTATCCTTTCAAAATAATCAATTTCTTCTTGAGAACATTCTAAGGCAGCTGCCGATTTAGCAGGGCTAGTGGAATACTTAAAGCGAAACATTGTTACCTCCAAAATTGAATTCAGCACTTCATAAAATAGTCAAAAGATAATACAATAAAAAATCTATCTTGGGAACACTCAGAAAAAATGACGACACCAAAAAACAAGACAGAGGGACAGTTCTATGTTTACAAACAATATTTAAATATTTCTACAAAAACGTAAAACAATGATAAAAACTTATTTTTCTCAATAAATTTTAATTTTCAAATAATCATTGACTCTCACCTTACGTCATATCTTACTATTGCTTTGGTCAACAGCTGGAGAACCTTATGGCTTATACGGTAAAGCAATTAGCAAAGTTATCAGACGTAAGTGTCCGTACACTTCATTTTTATGATGAGATCGGACTGCTTAAACCCGCATACTACGGTGAAAACAATTATCGTTATTATGAGGAAGCACAACTCCTGATGCTACAGCAGATTTTATTTTTCCGTGAGCTTGGTTTCCAACTGAGTGATATTCAGAGGATGATTTCTAGCCCTGATTTCAACAAAATAACAGCGTTGGAACACCATAGAAAAATTCTCGAAAAGGGGCTCAAACAAACACACAAATTGATTGAGACCATCGACAAAACCATTGCACACTTACGAGGTGAACCTATGAAACTTGAAGAAATCTTTGATGGCTTTAATGCGGAAAAACAAAAACTTTACGAAAATTTTCTTATTGATTATGGTGTCAGTCAAGACATCCTTAATCAAAGTAAAGAGAATGTTAAGCATTGGAAAAAAGAACAATGGATGGAACATAAAAAAGAAGTTGATGCGCTTCATGGTGAATTAGTTTCGGCGATAAAAAATCATCTTGAACCATCATCATCTGAAGTGCAGAAGTTAATTAAAAAGCATTATCAGATGACTTCAATTTTCTGGACGCCAACAAGAGAGAGTTATATCGGCCTTGGCCAACTTTATTGTTCGCATCCAGATTTTGTAAAATTTTATGATGATATTAATCCTGAATTATTAAAATTTTTGATCGAAGCAATGGAAGTCTTTGCTAAACATCAGTTATCATAAAATGATAATCCCGTCATTTCCTTGTGTGTGATGGCGGGATTTTTTCTTCGATAAAAATTTTTTATTTTTCATTGAGATACTCGATCTATCCGTTTATAATTTTGGTTCTTTTCACTTAATAGCAGAGACGCCTAATGTTTGCGATAAAAAGATTAGAGAAACAGCTTTTATTTTCTGATTCCAATTTAGCAGCCGTGTTGTTTGATGCTGATGGCAGCATACACTTGGATACACCTGCCGGTGAGAAACTAACTTTTAGCACACAGAATAAACTCAGAATCGATAGCAATTCGGGTGAATCAGTTACAGAATTAAGTGGTTTAGCCACTGATCAGCGTGAAGACAGAAGTTGGGCGCTGGTATCTTTCTTGCGAAATGGCTACTCCCCTTTACATCATCATGATGCTCGCACAGAAAAATATTATGTTACATCAGGACAAGCAAGAGTAATGATTGATGGACAAGAACACCTTGTCCCTAAGGGCAAATGCATCACCCTCCACCCACACCAAAAACACCAGGTCTTTAGCATCGGCGAGCAAGGAAATTTAGAAATGTTAGTCCAATGCACCCCTTCTTGGACGCCTAGCGATCAGATTCAAGAATCTGTTTCTCCTCTAACTGAAGCCGATCAAATTATTCAAAAACTAGCTTTAATTCCACTTTATCCTGAAGGTGGTTACTTTAAAGAAATGCATCGCTCTCCCCATAAAATAAAATCTGAAACTCACGGCGAGCGAGATGCTTTTACAAGTATTTATTTTTTATTGAAGGGTGACGATTTTTCTGCATGGCATATAACAACGTCTGATGAGAGCTTGTACTATCACATGGGTTGTGATTTAAACCTTTATCTCTTAGATGAGGATGGCACGCTCTCATCGGTAACGCTTGGATTGGAATCAGGGCAATTTCAATTTACAGTGCCAGCAAACAAACTAGTGTGTGCAAGACCAAAAAATATTGATTCCTTTACATTATTGAGTAGTGCTGTCGGCCCAGGATTTGAATTTAAAGATTTTAAATTGATACCCCAATCTGAATTATTAACAAAATTCCCTCAACACCACGAAATTATTCAAGAATTCACACGAGAACACCCTCACCCAAGCTCAAGCCTAAAAAACTAAAAATATTTTTATATTTCAAATTGAAAACACAGAATTGTCTTATTAAAAAAATATCATTTACAATCGAACGTTTGATCAACTTCAAAAGGAATTCAAAACACGTGCCTCGTTTATTAAATAAAACCGCTTTGGTTACAGGTGCCGCCAGCGGAATCGGCGCTGAAATAGCACGCCTATTTGCTCAAGAAGGCGCTTTCGTGATCTTATGTGATATCGACGATAATCAAGGTCAGCAAATCACAAATGAACTCGGCGATAACGCCATTTTTTTTCATTTAAACGTCGCCGAAGAAAAAGAATGGCAAACCCTCACAAAATTAATTTTAGAAAAATATCATCATATCGATGTCCTTATAAATAATGCAGGCATCATTGGTCTTGGTTGTCATTTCGGTCCGCAAAACCCAGAAGAATGTAGTTTGGAAAATTGGCATCACATTCATGCCGTCAACTTGGATGGTGTTTTTCTCGGTTGTAAATATGCAATTAAAATGATGAAACCCCTAAAAAAAGGAAGCATTATCAATGTTTCTTCACGCTCAGGTCTTGTTGGCATCCCAGCAGCTTGTGCTTATGCCTCTAGCAAAGCAGCCGTGCGTAATCATACAAAAAGCGTTGCACTGTATTGCGCACAAAAGGATTATCAAATTCGTTGTAATTCTCTGCATCCTGCCGCCATACTCACGCCTATGTGGTTGCCTATATTAGGTGAAGATAAAGAAACAGCAGTAAAAAATATTTCTAGCCAAATTCCTTTGAAACATATGGGCAAGCCCATGGATGTGGCACAAGCCGCTCTTTATCTTGCAAGCGATGACTCTTCTTATGTGACAGGCATTGAGCTGACCATCGATGGCGGTATCCTCGCAGGGTCCAGCGCATCACCAACAGAAAAATAATTTTGTTTTTTAAATTTTGAAAATCTATGGGTTTCGGCGTAAAGGCTCGATAGATAAGTGAAATCCGAGCCCCTGTATGAGGGTACTTAGCGTGTCTAATCGAGGATTCCCGTCGCTGGATAGCGCATTATAGAGATGTTGACGATTCAAATGTGTTTTTTTCGCCAACTTGCCCATTCCACCTTGTGCTTCAGCAACATTGCGTAGCGCCATCAAAAAAAATTCAATATCACCCTCTTCTTGGTATTCATCTAATGCAAGCTGTAAATAAGCTGAAGCTTTTTTTGTATTACGCAATGACTCAATCAATAAGTCATGGAAACGACCTGTTTGATCTATTAATAATGTTTGTTTTTTCATAATTTCCTACTCCTCAATTCTTTCCAACACTGTTTAGCTATCTCAATATCTCTGTCTTGACTTGATTTATCGCCACCGCAAAGAAGAACGATTACTTCGTTTTGCACTGCAAAATACACGCGATATCCAGGACCAAAAGCCAAGCGCAACTCATAAACACCTCCGCCAAGTGACTTATAGTCCCCGTAATTACCAAATTCCATGCGTTCGAGTCGTCGGTCAATTCGGGATTGTGTCGTATGATCTTTAATTTTCTTAATCCATTCAGCAAAAGCTGCTTTTCCACCTGGAGTTAAGTAATAACGAAGTTCTTTTTTCATGGTTTATTGTCGTTTATAAACGACATATTGTCAAATTTAAAATTGATAAGTGCCGCCTGTCTGGCTTAAGAAAGAGTTATCCCTCTTAGTTGGCATCTTGCTGTTATCACCCTTTATTATTCTAAACATCCCATCAAAAATCAGGTGTAATAAACGAAGAATATGATACAACATTTATATCCTTAAAATTATATAATTTTAAGGATATAAATTTCTGGAGATTTATGTATTATTAGGATTTTTAAAGAAATTAAGAAGATAAAAAAATCACTGAATCATTTTCTTTTTTAAAATTTTCCCACCCATCAAATTTACACATAATCCTATAATGATAAGAATGCCCGCATAGATTTTCCATGAATCTAAGGTTTCTTTTAAAATCAAAGCAGAACTTAACATGCCAAAAACAGGGACCAATAAAGTAAAGGGGGCGACAACTGTCAAAGGGTAATGGCTCAATAAATTATTCCATACATAAAAACAAAATAAGGTTGAAACATAAGAAATAAATAAAATAGCACTCCAGCTTATCCAGGATAAAGAAAATAATTGTGATAATAAAGGTAAGGTTTGCTCGCCTTGGATCCCTGCAAAAACAAATAAAACAGGCGGCCAAGCAATGAAGCTACTCCATACCACAACCGAAAACATATTGGTTTTTCCCATTTTTCTTGCAAATAAACTTCCTAAACTCCAACAGACGGCAGCCGCTATCACACATAAAAATCCTTGTGGCGTGACCTGACCTTGTATATGACTCCAAATAATCGCCACACCTAAAAATGCAATGATGGCTGCAATGATTTGTATGCCATGGATCGGTTCTTTTAAAAAAAGAAAAGCAAAAAACATGGAAAAAAAGACATTGCTCTGCAATAACAAGGCTGTTAAACCCGCCGTTACACCGAGGTACATACCTAAAAACAGTAAAACAAACTGCAATGCAAATGTTAATAAGCCATACTCGATCACTTTTTTAAAAGGAATCGAGGGCCTTGCGATAAAGAAAATGGCAGGTAAACTTGAAAAGAAAAATCGTAATACACATAGCAATAAGGGATTTATTTGATGTAATGCAAGCCCAATGGCTGTGAAGTTAAAACCCCATAACATCATGACGAACACAGCAAGTGCGATGTGAGAAAAAGGCATAAGTCACTCGAAAATAAAAATTTTAACATGTTTTTGTTCTAATGGCCTCTTTATTCAAAAAAATACAAAGAATTAATGTTTTCTTAATTTTCATTTTTTAATTTTCCATTAAAATCTTTCGACATTGAAAATGAAATTAATTTTTGAAATTTATTTAAAGGTAGTAATTCATGAAAACATTTGCTGAAAAAAATGCGTATAAGTTTGAACTGCCGGAAGGATCATCTAATCAAGAAGCAATGTCATTACAACTACAACCCTCAGAATCATATCTTTTAAATTTACGATCAAAAATAACAATTCTACTCCGCTTAGCCTCAAAGGGACCAAGACAAGAAAAGGCACAATTTTTAAAGCTTCAACAAGAAAACAAAAAAATAACAGAAAAAATTCAAGAACTTATCAACAGAAAAAAAGCTTCTCCAGAGATTCAATTGTCAAGTAAAAATCTGGAGAGTTTTCTGAAAGATTTAAGAAATATTCTAACCAGCAAACAGCATTGTCTTAGTTATTACAGAAACGCATATAGCGAATCAGATAAAGAAACAGTCCATTTTCTTCCTATTATGAAATCATGGGAACTTCCAATCGGACTAAGATCAATTAAAGAAGAAATAACAATGAAAACCATAAAATATTATCAAAAAAAAATCGAGGCAGAAAAAATAAAATTAGAAATACTAAAAACACAATTAGCAAACCAAAAAAATCTGGCAGAACAATTGGCGCTCGTCCAAATATTGTTTGAGACCCAGCAAGAATCATTTTCTCGGACATTCGAAAAATCTAAAATAGTAATAAGTAAAATTCAAGAAACTATCCTTGAAATATATAAAGAAATAGAAACTGCAAAAGAAAAACAGGAGGAAAAACTCGCAGAATTAGAAAAACCAAAAAAATGTGAGCAACCGTTCACGCCTAACGCTCAGAAACTTTCATCACCACAACAAGAAGAGGGGTCTGCCATAAAAACACATTCAGCTATATTAGAAAAACTAGCATCTAAAAAGAAAAAAAGAGAGCTAGCTGTCGTAAAAAACAATGATGAAATTATGGTAGAAGAACTATCAGAAGAAGATTTCTATTCCCATCATCCACTCTGGAAACAACAAGATTCATCCTCATCTTTATCAGTAACTCACCAAAATAAAAAAATAAAATCTTCTGTCATACCTATCCCGAGTGAAAACTCTGGCTTTTCCCCCACTCCATCATTTGCGAAAAAAACACATCCTTCAATTTCTTATTAAAAACCATCTAAAATAGAGCATTATTTTAACGCAACTACTTTAAATATAAAGTTTATTTCTTATGTCAAATTCACGCTGTACAATAGACCCCGTGGACAATAACACCAGGGACTTTCTATGATCGCTCGAATACTCAAAATAATTTGTATCCTTCTTTCTTTAATCTTTACACCCTTAACTTACGCCTCCGATACGCTCAGCTCTTTTCCAAGCGATCAAAGCCAAGATCCCATGAGAAATCTGAATCAAGGTATTTATAAAATGAATGATGCTTTAGATAAGGGGGTGTTAAAACCTGTCGCAAAAGCGTATGACACCGTGACACCTAATGCTGTAGAAAAAAGTGTTCACAACTTTTTTATGAACTTGCAACGAATTCCCAGTTTTATTAACGATATCCTGCAAGTGAATCTCTATTATGCCGCAGCCGATTTGTGGCGTTTTACCATCAATTCCACTGTCGGCATCGGCGGATTGTTCGATGTGGCCAGCGCGATGGATGTGCCTTATTTTCCAAATGATTTTGGGTTAACACTGGCAAGATGGGGCTGGCGTGAATCCAGTTATTTTATTATGCCTTTCTGGGGCCCTAGCACAATTCGCGACGCTATCGCCCTGCTGCCTTATTACTTTATGACAGTCTACCCTTACATCCATCCTGCATGGATAGGTTGGACCCTGCTTGGTATTGATGCCATCGATATGCGTACACAATATTTGAAATTAGAAGATTTAAGAGCGCAAGCTTCTTTTGATCCTTATGTCTTCCAACGCAATGCTTATCTACAACGTCGTAATAGCATGATTGCCAAAATCACAGGGCATCCTCTCAAAAATAATTTTGAAGATGAACTCGATCACGATGATGATGAAAACACAAACTCAAAAGAAAACACAAACTCAAAAGAAACCACAAAAACGACACCCAAAAAATAATGTTTCATATTGCACTGTTTGAGCCTGAAATTCCTCCCAATACAGGGAATATCATTCGTTTGTGCGCCAACACAGGCGCACAACTTCATTTGATTGAACCTCTGGGTTTTCGACCTGACGATACAAAATTACGTCGCGCCGGTTTAGATTATCATGAGTTTGCAACAATAAAATTCCACGCTCATTTTGAGGCTTTTAGAAATGAAATCAAAAAAAAAAGATTATTTGCAATCTCAACCAAAGGAAAAAAACACTATTCTGACGTAGATTTCAAAGATGAAGATGTTTTTTTATTTGGTCCTGAAACCCGGGGATTACCTACTCCCCTACTGAAACAATTTCCTGAAGAAAAAATTTTACGTTTGCCTATGCTCCCTCATAGTCGAAGCTTGAATTTATCCAATGCAGTCGCTGTGATCGTGTACGAAGCATGGCGTCAGCTAGGTTTTAAATAATGTCTCGTTCTCCTGTAATTCGTTTCGCTCATTACCTGTAACTACGCAAGCTTGCATTACAGGCTTGTATGTCTGAGAAAGCACAGAACCATTCGGATCTCCTTCAGTACTTCTGTCCACTTCACTTCAACCTCCGTTTTTATAAACAAAAATTAATTAGACACATCAATCTATTTTAAGTAGACTGACTTTTAAATCAACAATGTTTTAAAAAATAGAGGTGGCCCTTGTGGGTAATTCCTGGAAGTTAGTAAATAATTCATCAGCAGAACGACAAGAATTACTTTTAGAGAACTCCTCTAAAAAACGAGCCCACATTTCTCAAATAACTTTTTTATTTCAAAAAAATACCCCTACTTTTTCGAGTATTTCAATAAGCGCAACTGATGAAAAATCTTTTGAGGACTTTGTCTTACCGCTGATTTACAAAATTGGAATCAAAAAAACAGAACGTGATCCTATCGACAAAAACTATTTTCGAATTTTCATTGATCGTTTAACTACGAAAGAGATTTCATGTCTTTTAGATAACTTGGTAAGTCTCCATGCTTTACCCTTTTCCCTCTCAAAACAAATTAAATGCCTTTTCGGCCTTAATCCCCCTCGACCCTCTTTGTTCTGGATGCTTGCAGAGTATGTTCAAACCCACAAAGAACAATTCCCCGATGAAGTTACTTCTGCGTTACCTCTTGATTTAAAAGACATTATCTATGGAAGCCCTCCTACTGATGTAGATCAAAAGCCAACAATCGTTATTACACAGCAATATTTTTAATTAATCACAGGAAAAAAATGCCGCTAGAATCTATTGAAGAAGAAAATATCATCGTTTTACCAGAACCAAACCAATCAACCAAAATCTCTATCTCATTGCCAAAGATTTTTTATATAAAAAATATAAAAACAATCGATGACGCTTATAAAAAAATATTAGAATTGCAACCTCTCTTAATAAATTTATCTAACCTTGCATTCACAGAAAATAATAAAAAAGCATGGGATATTATCCAAAAACTGATGTATTACTGGAATTACAGAGATATCTTGCGGATAGAGCGAATCCAAGACAATACCCCTCTCGTTGAGTATGCTCTGAGAAAAGTTATTCTTGACACACAACAACAAACTTTACCAAATTATAAATTAGAGTGCGAAAACTCATTTACACCTGAACGCGCTGTCCAAGAACTTTCTGAAAAAGCTCTTAGTCATCGAATCAATCAACATCCTCTATTAGAGAGGATGACACAGCATGGCCTTGAAATGCAGCATATCAAACTTTTTCTTGAAAATTATTACGTTAATAACCGAATGTTCCATTTATTTATTGTCGCTCTCAGTTTATGTTCTCCTCTTGAAAGACGTACAGAATTAGCCAACAATTTTTACGATGAAATGGGTTCTGGCGATAGCAGGATGGCACACCCAGAACTGTTTTTAAAAAATTTCAACAACCTAAATAGGCCAGAGGTAATTACGCCACTGCCTGAGTCTCTATATCTTGTAAATACAAAAACTCATGCTGCTTTTTTATCTGGCGATTACCACTATGGTATGGGAGGGTTTGGTTATATTGAATTGACCATGCCAAACCAAATGAAAAAAATTTTAAATGGGTTAATGAAATCTGGCTTACCTAAAGCAGATCTCGAATTTTGGGAAATACATATCACAATCGATATAGAACATGGGAAAAGATGGTTTTCTGAGATGCTTCAGCTTATTGAAACGCCTGAGCAAGCTAAGAAATGTCTTGCCGGTGGCATAAGTTTGTTGGATGCTAGAGCAACGATGTACGATGGTATTCTACAATCTTATGACTCAATGTGACGATGTGCATGTATTCATTTGTTTAAACAAAAAAATAAAAGGCAAGTGTTGCAGCATGTATGATACAGATGAGATATTTGAATATCTCAGATCGACACTAACTCAAAAAAAGAATTTGTTAAAAAATAAAAAAAATATTAAAATAGTTAAAACATCTTGTTTGGGAAAATGTGCTTTTGGTCCTAATATTTATATTGTCCCCGAGGGTATTTGGTATACATTCTCTAATATTGAAGATATCGATGAAATCATCAACAAACATTTAATTAACGGAGAAAAGGTCTTAAGATTAATCAACAAAGGCATACACAGTGAAAACCCCTGAGCAATCAAATCCTATTTTCGTATATGAAGTTAACTTAACTATTGAAATTCCCATTTTCAATCAACATAAGACTTGGCTAATAGAGCATTTTCATGACATGGTAACAAAAAATAATTTTATGGAATTAAAATTATTTTTTGTCAAAAACACCGATCCAACGAATGATGAATATTTACGTTATCAAAAAATTGTTGCTCAGTATTACATTTCTGACTACAAGATCCTACAAGACTATCTTGAAAAACAATCTAAAAAAATGAGAAGCCAGGTAATAGAAAAACTAGGATATCATTACTCCGTATCTCGCCGTGTTTTTGAGCTTGCAGAAACGTTCAAGAGCACTTCTAAAAGTAGCCTGTAACTCGCTGTGCGAAATTACAGGAAATAAGCATTTCAAAAATGAAAGGTAGTCATCATGAGAACTCACGCAATTGATTTTGCAAGTAGATTTTGCTTGCGATTTCCCAGCATTATTCAAGCACCTATGGCAGGAGGAATCACAACCCCTAAACTGGTAGCAGCTGTTTCCAATGCTAATGGACTTGGATCATTCGCAACAGGTTATCTTACAACAGAACAAGTTCAATCAGGTATACGTGAAATTAAACAATTAACTAAAAGACCATTCATAGCCAATCTCTTTATTCCTAATCAAGCAGAAAAAGATGATCCGCAGATTCGGGTTTATCAAAATACATTAAATAAATTCAGGCGCGACCTTGGCATGAAAGAAGAAAATGCTAGCACCCCATTTTCGCTCCCAAAAGATAATTTTGACGGAATTATTGAAGTCTTATTATCAGAAAATGTTCCCATTGTAAGTTTTACTTTTGGTAATTTGGAACCTACTCTGATCTCTCGTTTTAAAGAAAGAAAAATCTATTTAATAGGAACAGCCACTTCGTTAGAAGAAGCTAAAATCTTAAGTGAATCAGGCATAGATGCCATCGTAGCACAAGGACATGAAGCAGGCGGGCATCGAGGGGGTTTCTTCACCCCACCTCGACATGCTTGTGTGGGCACGATAGCGCTCGTGCCTCAACTTGTAAATAACATTGAGCGTCCTATTATTGCGGCCGGAGGCATTATGGAAGGACGAAGTATCGCAGCAGTCTTCGCTTTAGGCGCAGCAGCAGTTCAAATGGGAACAGCCTTTTTAACAACAGAGGAAAGCGGAGCTAATCAAAATTATCAATCCATGCTTCGTGGTATGAAAAAACACGGCTGTGATATGACGACATTGACTGCTGCTTATTCTGGAAAAATGGCTCGTGGTATCGTGACAGAATTTATTAATTATATGGAAGAACATATCCCATCATTTCCTCCTTATCCGATTCCAAATATTCTAAGCACTCCAGTAAGAAGAGAAGCTACTAAACAAAACGCAACACACATCATGTCGATGTGGAGTGGACAAGGTACTCCCCTTATTAGAAACAATTTAACAGCCGCTCAATTACTAGAGCAGTTACATGATGAGTTTGTAGAATCAATAAAACGTTTATCATCATCACTTGCTTCTTGTAATAACTCTACTTTCTTAAAAAAAAACTTATGATAACACCAGAGACAAGCAGTGAACTTGACTTAGAAGAGAGTCAACCTATTTTACAAAGGAGCCAACAAGTCTTCTCTGCTAGCACAAGATTAAAGATAACTATAATCTGCTCTGTATCTCTCATTAATGGCGCCTTATATTTTGCGATAGCAATGGCGGGCGGTGAAAACATAGAAAGACTTTTTAAAATCACAGGAAATGCTGCTAATCGTGCTATGTTCGCAACCAGCGTAGGAGCAGGTCTTGTTTATACCATGTTTACTTACAAAACTTTAGAATTCCTTTCTTTAAGAATAAATTCCGCTCCAAAAGCTATTTTTTCTTTTTTTGGACCGTTTTCTGCATTAGCATTTTTGACAGGTGGCATAGAAGGCTCAAGCCTATTGGGATTAGGATATAATACAGCACTTGGGATAGGATTTTCTTTATTTGGTTTAAGAATAATTAACGCCACCGATGCTTCAGTCAAATTCCCTGAACGAATATCCGAAACAAAACAAGCTTGGAACAAAGCAAAACACGAACATGACTACAAGGAGTTCGTACGTTTACTTGTTATTGGAACCGGGAGTGTCGGCTATGCTCTAAGCAGTACTGACGCTATCTATAGCGCAACTCAAACTATATTAAAATGGTTTTCTGCCAGCCCAAGTGTCAATGAAGGAATAAGCTATACTTCTTCAATATTAGGCGCTATAGGAACATTACCTCTTGTCTTTTATTGGGGGCACAGAGGATTAAGACAATTAACCTTCGGAGGAAAAGAAAACGGGCAAGGACAAAATCCTGATCCAACAGATCGATATACTTACATTGCCTTGTTGTTAGTTTTTCCTGTGGTACTCGGTATTTTAGGATCTGCCACAGCTTCGACGGGTGCCGTCTTCGGTCAGCTTGGTACTTTTTCTGAAGTAGTACGCGTAGCTTCATCTGTTTTATATGCTGTCTGTGCCGGCACACCTGGCATGGCCACGCTTTTACGAAACACTGTTGCTTCTTTGAAAAAATTAAAATGTTGCAATAAAGAAATAAATAGAACTTCATTAGGCATCGAAAATCAGGAGTTGATACCCAGTATAAGAGGGCAAGAGCAATTTGGCTTTTTTCAAAGAAACCGAACTCGAAAAGCTTATGAAGAAATTACAGAAAAGTCTCCTCCGAAAAATAGACGAGAGTTCTCTTGCTCTTCAAAATGTACGATGCTATAGGGCATCTTTAAAAATTAGAAATTTCGCGTTGTACTCCGCCAAATAAGTTTCCCCTAATCTGATATCGAAATTTTTTGCTAGATTCCCCAAGAAACTTTATGAAATGAACTGATCTCACTAGAAAAAAGACTCAGATGCTCATTGAGCGATTAATTGAAATTAAAATCCTTACCCCAAAAGATAAGGATAAGAAATATGGACAGTTCTATGTTTTCAAAGAATATTTAAATATTTTTATAAAAACGTAACCTAATAAGTCACAC
>MGYM01000004.1:8902-19126 GCA_001801745.1 Gammaproteobacteria bacterium RIFCSPLOWO2_02_FULL_38_11 | reverse complement strand
GGGTACATTACGATATTTTGATGCATATGGCGGTCGGGACATCTTTGGCTGGGATTCTCTTTACATCACTTGCTGCTATTTATAAATTCAGTCAACAAAATAATATAGTGTGGGTGATCGTCAAAAAATTGGTGCCGGCGGTGATGATCGGCGTTTTGTTTGGCGTGTATTTGGCGCATCGGCTTTCAACACAAAATTTAAAAATTGTTTTTGGTTTGTTTGTTTTTATCGTGGCAATTCATTTCCTTTTTGAAAGAAAGAAAAATCAAAATAGCGAAAATAAAATATTTTTTTCAAAAGGTAATTATTTTTCTGCGGGTATTATTACGGGCTTATCTGCAGGATTGATGGGGGTAGGAGGCAGTGTAATCATGATTCCTTACTTGTTATATAAAGGTTTGAATATGCGTCAAGCCTCGGGAACTTCCATCGCTTGTGTATTTCCACTTGCATTTGTGGCTGTGATAAGCATGACAATACTGGGTTGGGGCCAACAAGGTTTACCGCCTTACTCGACAGGCTATATTAACTGGCCCGCTGCGTTAAGCCTATCGATTCCCAGTGTTTTCAGTGTTTCCTTGGGCGCTTATTTGGGAAAACGGTTACCGCAATTATTTTTAAAAAAAATATTTGCTGTGTTTTTAATTTTTGTTAGCTTAAATATGTTGTTTTGAAAAATGATAACTTACCCTCATATTGATCCTGTTGTATTACATTTAGGCCCCTTACAGATTCACTGGTATGGCGTGATGTACGCTATTGGTTTTTTAGGAGGATGGGCGCTTGCCTTGTCGCGCGCGAGAAAACCTCACAGTGGATGGACATCGCAACAAGTCAGTGACGTGATTTTTTATGTTGCCTTGGGTGTCATTATCGGCGGACGCTTGGGTTACATGTTGTTTTATGATCTCTCCCGTTTTATTCACGAACCCTGGAGTACTTTGTTACTTTGGCAAGGCGGCATGTCTTTTCATGGTGGATTACTGGGTGTTGCCATGGCAGTATATTTATTTGCGCGTACTTCAAAGAAAAATTTTTTTGATATTGGTGATTTCATTGCGCCCCTTGTCCCAATAGGTCTAGCTGCAGGAAGGATAGGTAATTTCATTAATGACGAATTATGGGGGCGTCCTACTCAGCTTGCGTGGGGAATAATGTTTCCTCATGGGGGTTTGATATCACGACATCCTTCTCAATTATATGAGTTTTTTCTTGAAGGCATCGTATTGTTTACAATTTTATGGATTTATTCCAGCAAACCACGGCCGCGTAAAGCGGTGTCGGGTTGTTTTTTATTTTTTTATGGATTATTTCGTTTTTTTATTGAATTTTTTCGAGAACCGGACGCACAATTTGGATTTCTTGCTTGGGACTGGCTTACAATGGGGCAGTTATTATCCTTGCCGATGATTTTAGTGGGGATGCTTTTTTTGTTTTTTGCGTATTACCCGAGGAAAACGCGATGAAAACATACCTCCAGTTTTTGGAATTTATTTTAAGAAATGGCGAAGATAAAAGTGATCGAACTTGCACGGGTGTGCGGAGTGTTTTTGGATATCAAATGCGTTTTGATCTCTCTGCCCACTTCCCCTTGCTTACCACGAAAAAAATCCACTTAAAAAGTGTTATCCACGAATTATTATGGTTTTTAAGGGGCGACACGAATATTGCTTATCTGAAAGAAAAGGGCGTACGCATTTGGGATGAGTGGGCAGATGAAAAAGGAAACTTGGGGCCAGTGTACGGTTATCAATGGCGTCACTGGCCTACACGTACGGGTGAAAATATCGATCAATTGAGTGTCCTGCTTGAACAAATAAAAAAAACACCTGATTCGCGACGTTTGATTGTGAGCGCTTGGAATGTCGACTCTCTTTCAGAAATGGCCTTGCCGCCGTGTCATTTACTTTTTCAATTTTATGTTGTAAACGGAACATTGTCCTGCCAACTTTACCAACGTTCTGCGGATGCGTTTTTGGGTGTACCTTTCAATATTGCATCGTATGCCTTGTTGACACACATGGTTGCGCAGCAATGTGATTTGAAAGCCAAAGAATTTATTTGGACGGGCGGGGATTGTCATATTTACCAAAATCATTTTGAACAAGCAAAAATGCAGCTTTCTCGACAACCCTATCCTTTACCTGCGTTACAAATCAAACGCAAACCACAAGATTTATTTTCTTATGAATTTGATGATTTTGAATTTTTAAATTATCAATTTCATCCCGCGATTAAAGCACCGATTGCGGTGTGATCCCCTTCTTACGATTCCTGACAACCCCAGGTGGGGTAAAATTTACCCACATTGCTCCAATATGGCATAGCTAATGCCATATTTGGTCTAATTGTGGCATTGGCGCCGCCGTTTTTCGATATTTCTTTTTAAACAATTGTGTGCCAAAAAGAAGAAATCATCTCTATTATTTTCATTCGATCCAAAAATGCCTACAATAAACGACACGCTGCGGTCGTTTATTGTAGGCATTTATTTTGTTAAGAGGGCTTTGCTGCATTTCTGTAATCGCTAATGCAACGGTTGCTCAAGCGTGATTGCGTTATTTCTTTTTATCTCAAGGAGAGAGTCTCATGAAAAAATTAATTTTAATTCCGTTGATATTAATAAGTTGTTTTTTTTCATTTTCTGTAGGGGCTGCTGGGAAAGGAAGTACTGGAGAAAAGGCTTTGCTAAGTAGTAATGACGTCGATTTCAATACACCTTTTTCTGATGAATTTTCTGATGCAACACAATCACCTCTGGCAAACAAAAATGAAGAAGCGGGATTTTTAGCTGACGCATCAGAAGTCAATGAAATGGGTAAAGGTGAGTTTATGCTTACTGAAGTAGATGATTCAAAAGGAGCGGATGGCCTGGTGATGGGTGCGTTAGAAGATAAAGGTGAGATGGGCGATACTCAGGGTATGTTAGCCATGAATGATTGAGTTTATACATGAAAATTACATATGATCCTGAAAAACAAAAAAAAACACTGAAGGAACGTGGTTTGAATTTTGTAGATTCAATTCTGATTTTTGAGGATATTAGAAAAGATTATGGTGAGAAACGTATGATAGCAGTAGGGCGCCTAGTTGGCCGTATGGTGATAGTAGGTTATGTACAACGAGGGAAAGTAAAACATATTTTTTCTATGAGAAAAGCAAATGAACGCGAAGTCAAAAAGTATCAAGAGCAATTTAAAAAAGATTGATCGGCATATCATACAACCCAAGGAGTATGACGAATTGCCAGAGCTCACTGACGAGATGTTTGAGCGTTCGGTGTATAAAGTCGCTGGCATTGAAAAACCATCCCCTCGTAAGCACGGGAAACAAAAAACTGCTACAAAAGTTCCTGTGAGTGTTCGGTTACCACGTGAAGTGGTAAGCTACTTTAGGGAAGAAGGAGCGGGGTGGCAAACAAAAATTGGAAGTATATTAAGAAGCTGGATCAAATCTCATCCCCGCACTCACTCTCATGATCAGAGATAATCTCACGTAAAAAGCAGGAAAAAGCTATAAAGTCGGCAAGATGTCGTTTGCGAGTATTTTGCCTAGCTCCACACCCCATTGATCGAAAGAATTGATATTCCACAGTCTGCCTAAGACAAAAACTTTATGCTCATAAGCCGCTATCAATGCGCCTAAATGTGAAGGGGTGAGTTTGTGTAAAGAAATTAAATTGTGAGGTCGATTACCAGGCATAACAAGATGCGGGGCAAGCTGTGTCGCTTCTTTTTCAGAATAACCTTGTTTTAATAAACGCGCTAGGGCTTGCTGTTCTGTACAGCCTTGTAATAAAGCTTGTGATTGCGCAAAACAATTTGCGAGTAATTGTTTGTGTGAATGTAAGTGTTCATGATGCGGATTCAATGTAACAATAAAATCAATGGGATTGAAATGCGTGCCTTGATGTAATAATTGATGAAAGGAGTGTTGACTGTTGGTACCGATGTCTCCCCATATAATAGGGCAGGTGGGGTAGTCAATTTTTTCATTATTACACTGTACACTTTTGCCATTACTTTCCATTTCTAATTGTTGTAAATACGCGGGGAAGTGCTTCAATCGATAATCATAAGGCAAGATGGCTTGCGTTTTTGAATTAAAAAATTGGGTGTACCAGAAACTCATTAAAGCTAATAGAATAGGAATGTTTTTTTCGAAAATTTGTGTGTAGAAATGTTGATCCATTTGATGGGCGCCCGAAAGCAACGCATAAAACGCAGGCATGCCGATGGCAAGTGCGATAGGTAAACCCACTGCCGACCATAATGAAAATCGTCCACCGACCCAGTCTGAGAATGTGAGAATATGCTCAGGGTGAAGGCCAAAGGCAATGGCTTTTTCCGGGCAACTGGTTACTGCAATAAAATGCGAAGCGAGCGTTTCCTGCGTGGCGCCCTGTTGAAGTAACCATTGTTTTGCAAAATTGGCATTAGACAATGTTTCTGCGGTGCTAAATGTTTTTGATGTCACAATAAAAAGTGTTGTTCCAGCTGAGAGCGTAGACAACAGATCGCTGATGTGTGAGATATCCAGGTTTGAAACGAAATGACATCGTCGTCCAGATAAATGATAGGGTGTTAAAGCATCAACAACCATCTTGGGGCCTAAGTCCGAACCGCCGATGCCAATATTAACAATGTTTGTGATAGGCTTTTTTGAAAAACCTAGCCAAGCCTGATCTTGTATCTTTTGACAAATTTCATTTATTTTCTTTTGCATGCCTGTGATGCTGGCAGAGATATCACTTCCGTGAAGTGACAAGGATTGTTTTGTTTGATCTCTTAAAGCGGTGTGTAATACCGCTCGTTGTTCTGTTGAGTTTATTTTTTCGCCTGAAAAAAGTTGCGTGATGCCCTGCTTTAATTCCACGAGATCTGTTAATTCAAGTAATAAATTTAAGGTTTTTTTGTCGATTAAATTTTTGGAAAAATCAAATATTAATCCTTCATTTTCGATTGAAAAACGCTGAGAGCGTTCGGGATCTTGAGAAAACAAATCGAGGATAGTTTGGCATGATAAAGCCTGAGCTTGTGTCAGCAAGGCAGAATAACATGACGTGTTAAAAAGAGGATGCGGCATTACGGCGCCTTTGTTTTTGAAATGTGACGAGTATACACTAGTTGTTTTTATTCAAAAATAGAGGAAATCATGCATTCTCCCGCAATAACTTACCTTAAAGATTATTCCGCGCCTGCTTTTTTGGTTGAAACGATCGATTTATTTTTTGATTTGGAAGAGGATGTCACGCAAGTCACATCAACGCTGCATCTACGATGTAACCCTGCGCAGCTTGAAAAAAAACCCTTGGTATTAAACGGTGAAGCTTTGGTGTTAGTTTCTCTTTCTTTAGATGGACGTGTGCTTCAAACAAAAGATTACTTGCTTGATTCAGAAACATTGACTTTGCAAGACCTGCCAGACATGTTTTCATTAAAAATCGTAACGCGGATTCAACCTCAAAATAACACGACACTGTCGGGACTTTATAAAACCGGAAATAATTTCTGCACGCAATGTGAAGCGCAAGGGTTTCGCCGCATCACCTATTTCATGGACAGACCTGATGTCATGGCGCGTTATACCACAACAATAGAAGCAGATCGAGAAAAATACCCAGTACTTTTATCCAATGGAAATTTAATTAATGAAACGAAAAAAGGACGACGTTATCAAGTAACATGGCAAGATCCTTTTAAAAAGCCTTGTTATTTGTTTGCGTTAGTCGCAGGGGATTTAATCGAAAAAAGCGATCGTTTCAAAACGCAGTCAGGTCGTGATATTGCAATTAAACTGTATGTCGAAAAAACTAATGAAGAGAAAATGGATCACGCGCTTTACTCTATAAAACAAGCCATGAAGTGGGATGAATTAAATTTTGGTCGGGAATATGATTTGGATGTTTATAGCGTGGTTGCTGTTAGTTATTTTAATATGGGCGCGATGGAAAACAAGGGTTTAAACATTTTCAATGATCGCTATGTGTTAGCCAATCCTAGCACCGCAACAGATCAAGATTATGAAGCAATCACAAGTGTCATAGGTCATGAATATTTTCATAATTGGACGGGGAATCGGATTACCTGTCGAGATTGGTTTCAATTAAGTTTAAAAGAAGGCTTGACAGTCTTTCGCGATCAAGAATTCAGTCGCAGTTTGTTTTCAGCCACCGTTGAACGTATTGATACCGTGCGTTTGTTGCGTACACGACAATTTGCTGAAGATGAAGGTCCGTTGGCGCACCCGGTTCAACCTGAGTCATACATTGAAATCGATAACTTTTACACGGCGACCGTGTATAACAAGGGTGCGGAAGTTGTGCGTATGATTCAAACTTTGTTAGGTAAATCAGGCTTTCGCAAGGGAATGGATTTATATTTTGAGCGTCATGACGGTCAAGCTGTGACAATCGAAGAATTTGTAAAAGCGATGGAAGAGGCTAATCAATTTGATTTAAAACAATTTCGTTTATGGTATAGGCAAGCGGGTACCCCTGTCGTGGAAGTCAAAGATCGTTTTGACGAAAAAGAAAAAAAATATTTTTTAGATTTCACACAACATTGTCCGCCCACACCCCAACAAACCACAAAAAAACCGATGCACATTCCCATTGCCTTGGGGTTATTAAATCCAGAAGGTGATGAAATCCCTTTAAAAATAGAGGGTGACGCGGTTATTGAGAAAAATAAAGTATTGTCATTCACGCAAGAAAAAATGCAGGTTTGTTTTAATGACGTTCATCAAAAGCCAACGCCTTCTTTGTTGCGTGATTTTTCTGCGCCGGTCAAATTACATTATGATTATGATGAGTCAGCCCTGGCTTTATTAATTCGTCACGACACAGATGGATTTAATCGAAGCGATGCGATGCAGCGATGGAGTATAAAAATAATTTTTAAATTAATAGCAGATTACAAAGAAAATAAAAAATTACTTTGTCCTCCACTGTTTTTATCAGCGCTAGAAGATTTACTTAAACAACCGATGGAAGAAGATTTTCTATCGGAATTATTTACCTTGCCTTCAGAGATTTATTTAGCAACTTTGATGGATGTGGTAGAAGTTGAAGGAATACATCAGGTCAGACAATTTTTACGAAAAGCCATTGCGACACAGTTGAAGGATTTATTTATAAAGAACTACCAAGTGAGAGACGTTTCTATTGACTATAAGCACGAAGACGCAGGGAAGAGACGATTTAAAAATATTTGCTTGTCGTATCTGATGTGTTTAGAAGATCCCCTTATTCAAGCAATGTGTCTCAATCAATTTGAAAAAGCGACAAACATGACCGATCAATTGGCTGCTTTTTCTTTTTTAACTAATCAAGAAAATCCTTTTCGTTTAAGGGTAATTGATGATTTTTATAAGCATTGTAAATCAGAACACTTAGTGATAGACAAATGGTTTTCTTTACAAGCCTTATCAGAAGCACCAGACACGTTCACGCGTGTCTTTGCTTTATCAACCCATCCTGATTTTAATTTAAAAAACCCTAATCGTGTGCGTGCTTTAGTAGGTGCTTTTACTTCGGGAAATCATTATTATTTTCATGCGACCTCGGGTCAAGGTTATCGTTTTCTAAGTGATTTTATTTTGAAGTTAGACGGTTTAAATCCCCAAGTGGCTGCCCGATTAGTAGAACCACTGATGTCTTGGCGAAAATACGACAAAACACGTCAAACCTTAATGAAGACAGAGCTTGAGAAAATAAAACAAAAACCATCGCTTTCCACGGCTCTGTTCGAGCTTGTCACTAAAGGTTTGGGTATTAGTCAAGACTCTTATATATAAAGTTGAGCTTTTCTGCACAAACAATTTCACGAATTAATATTATAATTCTCGAATTCTAATCTTTAGGATTTCGTTATGAATAGGATTACTAGCAAATTTGGGAATGTGATACGTATTATTTACAACAATATTGATAAACCCATCGATCTAGATGAAATCGCTTTAGAAGCAGGCCTTTCTCTGGCGTCATTAAAACGTGTATTTAAAGAAGCAGTTGATCAATCTCCAGGTGTTTTTATTCGCAGGCTTCGGATGGAGTTAGCATTTAGATCCTTACAAGACCGTGAAAATTCTATTTTAGAAACAGCGCTTGCATCTGGGTTTGATGATCAATCTGCATTTGCCCGTCGATTTAAAAAAACATTTGGATATCCACCCAGTATCGCTAGAGAAAAAATAAATATTGTAAGTGAACTGGAATATGCGAAATTAGAAGAACCTGACTTTGTAGAACTTCATGATCTCTCGCTTCAATCTGTAACGGAGGTGGGTTTATATTTCGAGTCAGCACCGAGGGCTTGGAAAAAACTTAAAGAAAAATTAAATCAATCTGAATTAACAGATGACTTTTCTGGTCTTTTTATTGGAATTGGACATGATGATCCGCATGAAGGCATTGTTCCAGAAAATAAAGTAAGATTCAGCGCGTGTGTGTCGCATATTGATAGAAATATCGGGGCAAACAAGCTTATTGTTAAAGGTGGTAAATATGCTAGATTTCGTTATATAGGAAAACCAAATAATCTTGGCTTAGCTTATCATTATATTTTCGGTCAATGGGCAGAAAAGTCAGCCATAAAAATCCATAGAAAAAAACTAACGTTTATTGTTTTTGAACGTATACCGATGACTTTGAAAGAACAGAAAATAATGGTACACGTCCCTTTAATTTAAAAACAAAATAGCTAAATTCAAGTGCCCGTATTATAAAATAATCGATCCTCCAAATCGATCCTAAAAGTCTAAAATAATATAATTTTTAAAGGCGCTCTTCATATTGAGCTAAGATTTTTATGTTAAATTAAAAAATAATAATTTTTTTGAAAAGACTGGATATGCATGATTTATCCGCGTTAGAAAAAACCCTTACAAATACCTCAAGAGACGAGCACGACTTGTGTTACAATTAACCAATTTTCTAAGCTGACTGAAGGAAGAGAAGCGATGACGAAATGTGTTTTGCGGATATGTGTTTTGCGGGTATATGAGGACGTTGAGCGTAGAGTTGTTAATGACCAGCGCTATGAGTTGGAGCGGGATGAGAGTGAAACGCTAGAACAGCTGCAAGCTAAGATCAAACAGTTAACGGGCTTGCATGAGATAGAGCAAAAATATATTTTTAAAGATCCTAATTTTTATTTTTCTGGGAAGCAGGAACATGGCGCCCCTCATGAGCTTAAGTTTTTCTGGATGCCGAGCTTACCAGGAGATAAGGAAATTTATAATGGCATGTATAATAATAGCTTTATTTTTATCACAGGTGCGCCACAAGGGTTTTTTTATATTAATGGGATAGGGACAGTAACTAAGGTTCCAATTAAGAATATGCAAGGCTTGCAAGCCTTGCTTAAACAGAAGTATCCCGTAAAAATGGAAACGCCACCCCCTACCTCTAGTCAATCGTCTGAGCCTGAACCGATGGTTTGGAGGTTTGAGATGTTCTCAAATCCTAATGATAGTAGAAACACCTCTTTGCATCCCAAGATTACACCGAAAATTGATTATTATAATAAGTTGACGGATAGCGAAATCAATGAGCTGATGACAGCGAATGGTGATGAGGCGTTATTACCAGAGATTGTTGTCTACAAGCTTGCGCCTGAATGCACAGATATCAATAAGCGTTTATTTTGCGAATGGAGGGATGGAAGATCTGAGAAGAGTCAGAGGCTGAACTTGGGAAACTATGCCGATTTGAATGCATTGAAGGCTTATATGGAGGAAGAGAGTTACCAAAGAGCGTGGTGGGGGATGGGAGCACCTGCGCCTGTCTATCCCGCTATAGAACAAGAAATGACAATGACTTATACGGATAAAAATGATGTTTGCCAAGCACTGGAGTTGACAACGGAAGCTAATTTTTCCTTTGCTAAACAAGCAGTGGCTGATGCGATAAAGCGTGATCCTCTGTCACCACGGCCGGTGATAAAAGATCATTTTGCGAGTATTCGTAATGGCACTGAAATGGCAGAGTATTTAGTCAGTAAGAAACCGCAAGGGTTTACGTTATTTAAGCTAGAGAAAATATTTTTTTGGGTTAGGGAGCATGAAAATAATCAGCAATTATTACTTGGCGTACAAAAAGATACTGAGATGCTGCACTTTATTAAATTACTGCAAGTATTTAACAAGTTTGGCAGGGCTTTTAAGCTTACATCGGATTCTGATAAAGAATGGGAGGGGCACAAGTCTCGACATGAGGACACG
>MGYM01000004.1:5687-8893 GCA_001801745.1 Gammaproteobacteria bacterium RIFCSPLOWO2_02_FULL_38_11 | reverse complement strand
AGAAGAAAGGCGAAAAAATTTAATGAAGCGATTTTTTTATTTTATACAAAGCCACAGGAGGAAAGAACAAAAAATTTCCCTCAATTTAAACAAACTTGTTTTCAATTATTAGATGATATGAAAGAAAGTGCTAACCTTTGCCGAGACAAGCATTTATCGCAAACAAAACGTGCGATCATCAATGATGTCTTATTGTTTATTATCCCGGGTTTAACGACACTGATCTTTGGATTGATTTATTACTATCGAAATGAGGATAGAGATCTTTGTAAGTTACTTAAGGGACAACATTCAATTTTTGGTACAGCGACAACACAAAAGCTAAGAGCGACTCGAGAAGCCACAGAAGATTTATTAGCAGATTTTAATTATAAGCCTAAAACCTAAATCAAAAAAATCTTAGGAGGTTAATTTGAAATTACTACCTATCCTACAAAGCAAATCTGATTGCTACGTTAAAACGTTTGTTGAAGAATTCATAAAAGAACTCAAGTTTGTGATGGATGTTGCCTCTGGGCGTGCAAAAAGAAAAACAAACTTGGGTGACACCCTTTTAGAGGGGGTGGCGACGGTAATGGATTTTTTGCCTGACGTAGCACAACAAATAGTTTTGCTAGCACATAAAATTATTGTTGCTGCGCATGATCATTATCATCAAACAAAACAAGCGCAACTCAGTGATAGCGCTTCCGTGCTTGATTTTTTTGGTTTGTCTTTTTTTGTGGAGGATGTGGCGCGTGAAATTGCTCGTAGCCACGCTGTATTCATTGAGCATCGCTTAAGCGATGACGTGCAAGAGGGCATCATTCCTTTTGCGCGGGTAGGTGCCAGTCGAATTATTTATTTTTTATTGAGCCACAAAGAAGAAGCGATCACTCGACAAAATTTACTGCGCGGTGTTATTGAAGGTCGATCAGGTAAAGGAATAGAAGGGTTTCATAACAACCGTCTAAAAGGAAAAGGGAACGATGCAAATACAATTTTGACGGCGGAAGGGGCCTATTGTCGTTTTGGCTTGCAAACGGTTGATGGAAGATTATTTCATGGTGAGGGGAAGGATCCAACCCTGTTTAAGGCTCAGATCAAAACAAAAATAACAAAACAAGGCCTTGCGAAATACGGCTATGCACGCTTATCGACAGGGTTTGGTCAAGTCAATACAACTTCGTTATCACCCATTAATTCCGCCCAAGTATTAGAGGTATCAACTGCTTATTCTCTAGCAGAACAGCTTGTTACGCATGAGGATATTACGGCTTATCTCCAAAGTGTGAATTCAGCCTGCTCTTCTTCGGATTCTAAAACAACACCGCTGATAATCAGCTTCCATGATTTTTTAAGAAGGTATGACCCACAACGTTTTGCTGGGATAAAGCGTGCTGTTTTTTCAGGTGATCTTAAAGAAATTTGTTTAAAAGGAGGAAACTTTAGCGGGGTAGATTTTAGTGGCGCTACGCTTTATGGCGATATCAGTCAGACTCAGTTTGTTGATGCACGCTTGCATGGAACAAAGTTTGTGGATATCACAGCGACACGTTCTGCTAATTTTACTCGTGCTAATTTAACGTATGCGAGCGCCCAGGCTGTTCATTTTGAGCAGGTTACGTTTCATCAAACACAGTGGTGTTATGCCAATCTGCAAAACAGTCGATTTTCCAGTTGTGAATGCTTAGGCACGCAGTGGGCGTATGCCTATTATTTGGAAACGGTACGTTGTGAGAGTGAAAGTGTATCCCTGATCGACATTCAGCAGTCTCAAGAAAAAATGCTTTTTGAATTGCTAAAACGGCTAGATGAATTAGATAAAGAGATGCTTGGGCACTATGAAAAAATCGATTTAATCAATGAACAATTAGCAAATCTTAAATTAGAAGTTGACTCTTTAAAAGCATTTTCAGAAAGCGATGCAACTTCTGAAAAGCTAGATAGACTGCGTCGAGAAATGAAAACACAAAGAGAAAAATTGCTTGCGCTCTTAGCTAAACAAGACGAATTTGATCACAAGATAAAAAATTTAAATGAAGAAATGCAAGCTCAGCTAATCAACTTAAAGGAAAGCGTGTTAATACATTTGTTGGGAATACAGAAAATATCAGGAGAACAGCAGAAGCGTATTGAGCAGCAGCAATTTTGTTTATTTCAATTAAGGGATCAGTTAAGGGCACTAAGCTCGCGTGTTAATCGCTTGGAAATAAAGCAAGAAGCGCAAGAGATTTTACTGGATGATCACGAGACGCGATTAGAAGACATTGAGAGACAAGTCAGTAAAGACAGCTTCACTGGGCGTTTACGTCAAATAATTATTGAATTAGCTCAAGTAAAAAATAAAGTTGAGGCGGAAAAGGTGTTTGATAAATTAAAACAATTGCTATCAGGCGCTGCTACTAAAACGGTAGATAACTTTCTCAAGCCAGAAGAATGTCCCTGGTCACTTCTGTCCGATATTAATCAATATCATCGAGTAGCGCATGCTAATGATTCAGTTAATAAGGAGCTTCTAACTGTCCAGAAATACTATAAAAAATTAGTCAATATAGAGTTAAATCGCTTGTTGTTACGTTTTAACCCAAATGAGAGTCATATCCAGGCAGAAGTATTAGATGAATTGTATGAATTAGGCTTTAGTGGATTTCTAAAGTTAGATCAAAGAAAAAGAGTAATAAAAGCTTTACTAGAACAGTTGGCAACGCCTGATGTTAGTTCGGATTTTATAGGAGGGGAAGAATATCCATTTGCATTACAACATGCCCGTGTGTTGAGGTTATATATTGACATCTTGGTGCAACAGAAATTAGCTGCCAAAGCGAAGGGCGTTGAAACAGAGGTAGCTGGCACAAAAGAAAAGCGTGGCCCGCTGACTTCTTTAATGGAAACCTTATACCTGAAGACAGGCTGGCGCAGCTTAAAAGAGAGGTTTAAGGCACCAGAAGATTGCGTATTCGAGCAAGCAAAAGTTGAAACTGCCTGTAAAAACCTCACGACACTTTCAAGAAAATTTTATCCCAATAGAAGGTCAAGAGACAATTTTTATAAAGATTTAAGCGATGCGATTGAGCATGAGCTTATTCAAGCATGTGAAGGTTTAAAATGTTTGGCGGGAGATTTCAATGCTCTGCCGAGTACAGTGCGATCAGCAGAGTTGGAAGCTAACTCCATAAAAGCCATACCGGGGGCATTGAAATCAGGTTTCAAAGCTTTTCAGCAAC
>MGYM01000004.1:4768-5667 GCA_001801745.1 Gammaproteobacteria bacterium RIFCSPLOWO2_02_FULL_38_11 | reverse complement strand
GATTTGCTTTGTTGGCGATCAATAGGCAGCACATTAATTCAAACCATTGATGAGAATCAAACGAAGGCGCGCTTGCTTGAGCTGCAAAAAACACTTGCTGAGGCGATAAAAACTGGCAATCAAACTTTAAGTTACGGCTTATTGGATGTACTACGTTGTATTACGCTGTATGCACGTTCTATTGAGCTGCGTAGTTTGGCTTTTTTGGGTTCGTCTGAATCTCCGTTGGGTATCGTCCATTTTATTGAAGCGCATTGGAAAGAAGGTGAGATGGCGTCGTTGCATTATTTAGGACTCCATACTTGCAAAGAGTTAATGAAAAATCCTTCCCATCCTGCATTTTTAACCTTAGTTGAGCGATTGTTTTTCTTCGAACAACCTTCTGTAGAAAAGATAGAAGTGGATAAAATAGTAGAGCTGTTTAAAGGATTGTTAGGGGCGTATCAAGCCTATACACACAATCCGAATTATCATAAGGAAGCGCGAACACTTTTGTCTCTGTATTTAACTAAACGCTTAAACAAGTTAGCGTTAATTTCGTATGAAGGCGTCACACTGCCAGAACTAGAAAAGCAAATTTTGGATCTTGCTCAGCAAGCTTTGCAAATAAACATTCCTGACTTATGGAGTCGATGGGCTGAGGAGCATACACAGGAGGCGGCTCAGTTACATCGTGTGATTCATCAATTTTTCTATGTAGGGAGCCAGCAAGCGACAACACCGCTTTTAAAGGCCAGGTATTACACCTCGTATTTAACCCTGAGCTTATTGACAGATCAGGAAGCGCGCTTTGCTGTGGGCTGTTGTGAAGTCAATCTTTCACTAGGAACGGCCTCAAACCGTCTTCTAGACGCCTTATTTGTTCATCGTGATAGATTGACTCAGCGTAATGGAGAGGA
>MGYM01000004.1:0-4744 GCA_001801745.1 Gammaproteobacteria bacterium RIFCSPLOWO2_02_FULL_38_11 | reverse complement strand
TATAGATATTTGCTTCGCGCTTTCTTTCCCTCAGAGACATTACATAACAGCTTGGAATCATTGTTGAGATCGGAGCAGTTTTTACTTCATATTCCTACAGAAATTAAAAATTGGTTGATTCAGCAGAATAGTCTGTGGGTAACAGAAGGTGATGAGATTCCCCAGCTCAATCACAGTTTTCATGTGGAAGTAGTCAGTCATGATGCTCAAGGGTTTGTTAGCTTAGGGTGTTTGAATGCACAGGCACTGGCTTTGCTAGATGAGCAGGGCCAGCTTAAAAGACACGCGAAATATGCGGCAAGCAAAACCCCCGTTAATTGTTTGCCTGGTTCATCAAGTTTGCCAGGGCTGCATTTAAAAGCCCATCCGGGTCTTCCAGCTTATGAGATTGCGGCTAAAAGTTTACAATGGCATCTCACCGGTTCTTGGCATGCCTCACGCTTGTTGTGGTTTCGCATGATGCGGGGTGAAAGTGAAGTGAGGTTTTACCCTGTTTTAGTGACGGCCACGTTACCTGGCTCCACCTTAAACTCTTTCTCTCAATCAAATGAACTTGTGACTCAACAAAAAAAGCAAGATGCGCAATTTGATCCGAAGATTTTTCAAAAAACATTTAGTTGGCAAGTTATTTTTGCGCTTGTTTCATACTTAGGCGATGCAAAAAGCGATAATTATATTTTGAGCCCGGAGGGCAGTGTGCAATCCATCGACCAAGAAGAGATATTGGGTCGGGCTTTCTTTCCTCCTCAAACGCTGCCTTCTGAACAAGGTCGTAAAATACGTCATCGTATCGGCATCAAGAATATATTATTTTGTATGCCAGAGATGGATGAACCGGTGGAGAATGACGTCTTAACCCAGTTTTTAGCCCTACCAGCCGAAACGTTATTTCGAGTTTTTTTAGCCGACATGGCCGATTATAATCGGCAACTTCAAGGTTTGGAAAATCTGGAGGAACGTTATATCAAACGCATGGGAGCGGGTGAAAAAACCGAGGCAAGCATGCTCAAAATGCGGATGCGACCTGAAGCTTTACAACAGAGTTATTACGCACTGATCGAGTTACAAAAATTTATTCGAGATGAAAGACAAGGAAGCAGACGCGTTAGTCACCGCGATTTATTAAATTATCTTGAACCGGCATTGGGTGCATTATATCAACGAGCTTTCGATGAATATGCAACACCTGCCGAACGCTTTAAAGTCATTACGACAGGCCTGTATGACATCGTTGAAACTGAAACTATCGAAGAAACACCCGTAGCGACATCTGAAAAAGCCAGTGCGGCTCCGCGCGTTGTTGTTACCCAGCATCATAAGAGTTTAAGCACGGTATTGTTATTGCATCATCTTTTGGGGGATTGTCGTAAAAAAGAAGATTTCGAGCAGAAACAATTACCTTATGGTGTTGCCAGTGAAAGTCCAATATCAGTTGATGCGTGCACCGAGCTTGAAACAACCTGGGCTGTTCATCAAGCGGTGCGACAAGCCCTGCAAGCGATGCGAAGAGGGGATTTCTCTTACTTGCAAACATTGCTGCAAGCAGATACACAAACGCGGCCTTCTGATGCTGATCTTCCATTGCGACTAAAATGGCAAGCAAGACAACGCTCCTTGTTTAATTTTGTTTTTCAACGACTTGATTTCAGCCAAATTAACATTGATGAAAAACTCTTTATTGAGGGATTAATAAATCTGTTGGGGAAAAGTTTTTTCTTTATTAAAAAACTGCATATCATCGGCGCTAAAACATTAAGTGATGAGCAGTTCGAAAAAATCATCAGTCATTTTCCTGATCTGGGGGTCATTAAATTAGAAAATTGTGCCTTGCTAGGACAAGATAGTTTTATTATGTTAGGAAAAAATTGTCCTCGTTTAGCTGTGATCATTATCGATAACTTACCTAATCTTGAAAAAATAACCGCTTGGGGCTATGAGTATCGTTATACGTATCCTTCGTTGACGCAGTTAACGGTGGCTCACTGTCCTCAACTAAAATTAATCAATATCGTCGCAGAAAATCTACGGCATTTATGCCTTGAGTCTTCGAAAAATTTGAATGAATTGCGTACCCAAAGTAAAAACTTACATTCACTGAAGTTAATAAGGGCTGAAAAAATAACGGATAGTGAATTTGGGGGAATTGCTGCAGATTGGACGCGCTTACAAAAATTAGAGATCACTGGGTGCACGCAATTGCAAGATATAAGAATTGTTATGCCAAAACTGGCTGTTCTTAAGGCGAGTGGGTGTGATGCTTTGCGAGTCTTTGCCGCTAGAAGTGACGTTTTAACGCATTTGGATGTTAGCCATAATCCCTTGCTTACAGAAGAAGGATTAACAGACGTTATGACAGTGTTGAGTTGGCTAAGGTCGCCCTCATTAGACTGCAATGGTTCAGGACAATTGCAAGGCATGACGACAGTAAAAAGAGGGGAAGCCTGCTTAATCCAGGCAGGTATGTCAGCTAACGAGGCGCCTCTTTTGTTTGTTAACTTGCAAGATTTGGTGAATCGCAAGTTGGTTAAGATGGATCTTAGGAGGCATCAAATAGGCGATGCGGGTGCACGTGCGTTAGCGGAGGTTCTGAAAGAGGATCGTACCTTGATTCGAATGGATCTTAAGGGCAACAAGATAGGCAACGCTGGTGCAGGTGCGTTAGCTGAAGTTCTGAAAATAAATTCCACCTTGACCCAGATAGATCTGGGCTTCAATCAGATAAGCGATGCGGGTGCAGGTGCGTTAGCTGAGGCTCTGAAAGAGAATCGCACCTTGACTCAGATGGATCTTAAAGGCAACAAGATAGGCGATGCTGGCGCACGTGCATTAATCGACGCCCTGAAAGGGGATAACACGATGGAGGATGTGATGACCCTGAACATAACCGGTCATATGGGCTTACGTATGTTAGCCCAAAACCCAACAGTCAATGGCACGCTGACCCAGATGGATCTTCAGGGAAATATCATAGACAGTGATGTTTTGGATGATATTAAATTCTTGCTTGAACAAAACCATGCTTTAGTAAGGTACACTCATTCTTCTTCCAGTGCAGCGACCTCCGGACGCTTTTTTCAACCCTCCCTTCCAAGCGAGAGTGGAAAGGAAATAGCGCTCCTGCGGAAAGCCCCTGTTGAACCCAAGTTAGCGGCGGCAAATCATCCCTAGTTAGTCGTTCGTTCATGACGCCTCAAGTAAACCAAAAAACATATACCGATGACTTTGAAAGAACAGAAGATAAGGCTACCTATCCCTTTAATTTAAAAACAAAGATCATTTTATCTATCAATTTCAATTGTTGTAATTCTTTATTTGCATTAGTGCTCTAATTATCAAGATATGATACAACGATTACTAACCCGACTTTATTGATTTAGTGCTCTACTTATAATAATATGATAAAACGAACACTAGCACAAAGGCATCCATGAATTTAGTTAGGCGAGACGAAGAAATTGCTACTTTAGAGCAGCTTTATAGTTCTAATAAACCAGAGTTTTTGGCGCTTTATGGAAGGCGGCGGGTTGGAAAAACATACCTCATTCGTCAGTTTTTTGAAGGGAAAAAGGCTTTGTTTTTTAATATCACTGGCTCTAAGGATGGTTCGCGTGCAAAACAGTTAGTGCATTTCATACAACAAATAGGGCATGTATTTTATGGTGGTGCATCTCTTATTGCTCCAAAAAATTGGGGCGAAGCTTTTAATATTTTAACCCAAGCCATTAATAAGCAAACAAAAGATAAGAAAATAATATTGTTCTTTGATGAATTACCTTGGATGGCGACAAAAAAATCTATGTTATTACAAGAGTTAGATTATTACTGGAATCAATATTGGTCTTGCGATAAACGAATAAAGCTTATTGTATGTGGTTCCAGCGCTTCTTGGGTAATAAAAAACATTGTTAACAATAAAGGCGGGCTACATAATCGCATCACACAAAAAATTTATTTAGAGCCTTTTAGGCTTTCTGATACAAAACGTTTTTTAGATAGCCAGGGTGTAAAACTTAAGAACCAACAAATTTTAATGATTTACATGATCACAGGCGGTGTCCCTTACTATTTATCCCACATTAAAAAAGGACTATCAGCAGCACAGATTATTGAGAAACTTGCATTCACAGAAAAAAGCATTTTATTAGAGGAATTTGATAATTTGTTTTCTTCTTTATTTGATCATTCAGACGCCTATTTACAATTGATAAAGATCATTGCTAGTCGACGGTATGGTATCGGACAACGTGAATTATTAAAGGCTGTAGGTAAATCAGTGATGGGAAGTGTGGGTATTAAAGCATTAAGGGATATGGAAGAAACAGGTTTTATTATGAGTTTTATGCCGCATTCTCACAAGCGGCAGGGTATTTATTATCGACTCGTCGACGAATATACCTATTTTTATCTGAAATGGATTGCACCCATTAAAAAAACATTACAGAAAAAATCCTTAGATAAAGGAAACTGGCAAGCAATGCAAAAAACACCCGAATGGAATAATTGGCTAGGTTATGCATTTGAGGCAGTTTGTTACAAGCATATTTCTGCTATTCGAAAAGCACTTTCAATTACGCCAGATGCAATTGCAAACACATGGCGTTATGTTCCGCGCAAAGGTGTAAAAACACGTGGCGCACAGATTGATTTATTATTTTCACGAAAAGATGATGCTATTACCCTTTGTGAAATAAAATATAGTAATGAACCCTTTATCCTCACGAAAGAATATGTAGAAGATTTAAAG
>MGYM01000003.1:26096-60409 GCA_001801745.1 Gammaproteobacteria bacterium RIFCSPLOWO2_02_FULL_38_11 | reverse complement strand
CCGTCAATAACGGTTGTGCCGCTGGCATTAGTTGTGAGGCTTGCGCCAGTTAAAGTACCGGTGATGGTGGTTGTTCCTGTGTTATTAAGTGTGAGCGCAGCCAAAGCATTGGTGGCGCCGACATTGCCGGTGAAGGTCAAGGCACCAGAACCCAGGCTTGCAGTAAAAGCACGGGCGGTACTGGTGCTGCTATTCAAAGTGGAATTGAAGGTCACTGCTTTGTTGGTTGTAGTGAAGGTGGTGTCCGCGCCAAGTGTGACGGGCCCATTGTAAGTCTGTCCGGTGACGCCTGCTCCTATCGTCATTGATCCACCATTAATAACAACACTGCCTGTCCCCGTATCCAGCGTGTCTAGCGCCAGCGTTCCACCTACGGCACCTCCAAAAGTTTGAGTGCCGGAGGTTGTCAAAGTTATTCCGCGTTGTGCTGAGCCTGAATTAAGCGTGCTGGTAAAATTAATTGGTCCTGTTCCTGCGTCAAAAACAGCTGGCGTAGGAGAAGTCATGTCTGCTACAACAGGTCCATTGAAAACCATGCCTGTGCTTCCGTTTGTTGTAATCGTCCAAGAATTAATTGCAGCAGTTCCCGTTCCTGTTGTGAGACTGGCTAATGCATTGGTTGCTCCGATTATTCCTTGAAAAGTTTGCGTACCTGATGTAGACAAGGTTAGGTTGCGTGCTGTAGCCGAAGAAGAATTGATGGTGTCATTAAAAGTGATGGCGCCTGTGCCTGCCGTGATAGTGACATCCGTTCCAAGTTGGACAGGATCATTTGCAGTGAAGCCGCCGCTTCCTACTGTAAGCGTCGCTCCATTTAATCCAATCGTGCCGGATGTTGCTGTTAAAATAAGTCCCCCGCTTGAATCGCTAATAGAACTTGCGTTGATTGTAAGATTATTTCCTGCAGTCAGCGTTAAAGTGGAGGAGGCTGACCAAGCGATTGAATCCGTGACTGTAATATTTCCTGCACCTGAGCCACCGGAAGTTGTAATAACACTTACATTGCCGCTACCTAAATTAGTTTCAAGTTCACTCGTATTAATATTGGCGGTATCAGTCGATGGGGTGTAAGTTCCGCTTGCAAAACTTTCATTTGAAGTAGCGGAAGTGCTGATGCTGACGTCGGTCGGGTCAAGGAACCATGTGCCATATTTACCAAATGCAGCAGAAGTATTTACTTTTGCGCTTGCGATACTTAAATAATTTCCTGAGGTTTCAACAAAACCACCATCACCACCCAGGGCGCCCCCTCTGGCAGTAATGGACCCATGAAAACCGGTAGCTGTGTCACCCCAGAAGATAACCTCGCCCCCGTTACCTTGGCTAATAGCGTCTGCAGAAATCTTTGCGCCTTGCGAAGTCGTATTGAAATTTGCGTTTAATAAAGGTCCTTGACCTCGATAATTACCGCCTACGCGAATTATTCCGCCGCCTTGATCACCAGAGGCATCCAATTGTGCTGTGCTTGTGAGATAAAGGTTATTACCGGTAACAGTAATGGAGCCTCCTTTCGTATTTGGATTCTTGCCCGAGACATCTAAACTTCCTGAAACAGTAATTTTTGAATTTTCATCACCGGAAAGAATGATGACGCCATTTTTTTGTGAAACGCTTTGTGCTTGGATGATGCCTTCCATGTTGATTGCTTGATCTAACATGCGTGAAGCTGATTGAGCCGTCAGTAACACTTCGCCGCCATCAGCGCGAAGAACCCCGGTGTTGTTGATGGCAACGTCTGATGAAGCGTCAGCTGAAAGTGGTGCATCGATGACAAAACTTACTAAATCATTTTCAGCAAAATTGATCGTGAATTTTTTTCCAGAAGCTAATACGATTTCACCGAGATTAGCTTCAATCAATCCGTCGTTACGTACAGAATCAGCGGCCAAGGCAATCAAACCATGATTTTTTGCGATGAGTGTGCCTTTATTGATGATATCGCCATGAAATTTTTTCTCTTGAGCAAAATGATATTTGCCATTTAAGAAATTTTTATCGGTGATATTAGCAGTAGAGGCGATGAGGCTTCCCACATCGACGCGAGAGGTGGGTCCGAAATAAATGCCTGCGGGATTGATTAAAATAATTCTTCCGGTTGAAGAAAGTTTTCCAAAAATTTCAGAAACGCCTTGACGGGGGTTGATACGGTTGAGCGTAATGCCATTTTCGGGTTGTTTGAAATGCACAGATTCATGTTCGTGAATATTAAAACTTTCCCAATTCAAAATGGCTTTTTGGGATTTTTGTGTAACTTCAAGTTTTTGTAGTGATTGTTGTGATAAGGCTACATCGCCAGAAGTGACATTATCGAGCACGGGCAAGGCAAAAACAGTTTTTGAAAAAAATAAAAAACTGAAAACAAGGTGTGCTTTTAAATGTGATTTTTTTTGAATGAACACTCTTTTCACCTTTTAGTATCGTAAAGAATTTTTTACTTAATTAATTATAGGATAAGGAAGGCTTTTTTTTTGTGGATTTTTCTAAGTTTTTTTACAAAAAATGAACAAAAAAATATTTTTAAGTGTTTTTACGCCTATTTTGATAAAATTTTATCCGAAAGATGAGGATGTTTAAGATTGATATGGAGAGGTTTCTCCCCTTCATTTTTTTATCGAAAAGTAAATTGAAAGCACGCCTCCTATCATAAATCCGAAAAAGACAGTGCGACGATAGTGATATTGTTTGATAATTTAAAAACGTGTAAATCAAAAAAATTCATCAAGTTGAAGTTTTTACGTTTTTTATAAATTCTAAAAATTGTTTTTCATCTAGAATTTTAATATTTAGTTTTTTTGCATTCGAAAGTTTGGAGCCAGGTTCACTGCCTGCAATAACATAATGTGTTTTTTGAGAGACACTCCCACTGACTTTTGCCCCTAGGGATTGTAAAACTTGAGTTGCTTTTTCACGTGAGAGCGAGCTTAAAGTACCTGTCAAAACAAAAGTTTTATTTTGCAAGGGGAGTTGCGACAATTTTTTTGGTTTTTCCCAATGTATTCCTTTTTTTAATAATTTTTCAATGACTTCTTTGTTGTGTTTTTGTTGAAAAAAAGTATGTATTTGTGTGCTAACCACGGGACCCACATCGGGTAAGGGTAATAAGCTTTCTGTGCTGGCCTTTGTTAATTCCTCTAGCGAGGAAAAGTGCTGTGTCAGCATCAATGCGGTGGATTCACCGACTTCACGAATGCCTAAGGCATATAAGAAACGTTCGAATGTTGTTTTTTTGCTTTTTTGAATAGCCTCTAAAAGATTTTGCGCTGATTTGTCACCCAGACGTTCAAGCTTTGCGAGTACTTCATGTGTTAAGTCATATAAATCAGCAACGGTGTGTATGAGTTTGGTATTGACTAGTTGATCAATAATCTTATCGCCCAGCCCGTCAATATCCATGGCTTTTCGGGAAGCAAAATGTTTGATGGCTTCTTTGCGTTGTGCAGAACAAATTAATCCACCGCTGCAACGCACAGCCGCTTCACCTTGAACGCGCGTAACATCAGAATGGCAGACAGGGCAATGTATGGGTGCTTTTATTTTTTTTGCTTCCTTGGGTCGTTCTTCTTTAATGACAGAAACCACTTCGGGAATAACATCACCTGCGCGTCGAATAATAACAACATCATGAATGCGAATATCTTTTCTTTCTATTTCATCCATGTTATGCAAAGTGGCATTACTAACGATGACCCCCCCGACATTGACGGGTTTTAAGCGAGCAACGGGTGTGAGTGTGCCTGTTCGACCCACTTGAAAATCAACCTCTTCTATCACGGTTATTTGTTCTTGTGCGGGAAATTTGTGGGCCAGTGCAAAACGTGGTGCACGTGATATGAACCCCAAAGATTTTTGTAAATGTAAGTCATCAACTTTATAAACAACACCATCAATTTCGTAAGCGAGATTTTCTCGTTTTTTTTTTATAGTTTCAAAAAATTGAAGGCATTCCTCAATCGAGTGTGTTGTGGTGATTTCAGGATTGACGGGAAATCCCCAGCGTTTTAATTGTTGCAAGATTTCACTTTGCGAATGAAATACTGCTTCTCCTTCATAATAACCAATGCCGTAACAAAAAAACGATAATTTTCTTTTTGCTGTGATGCCAGGATCCAGTTGTCTGACACTGCCCGCTGCGGCATTTCGGGGATTTGCAAATACTTTTTCTCCTGCCTGTTCGGCCTGTTTATTCAGATCGTGAAATGTTTTTTTGGACATGTAGATTTCACCGCGTACTTCTATGACTTTAGGAATATCTTTATTTTTTAATTTTAAAGGAATGGTTTGCAAGGTTTTTGCATTTGCTGTGATGTCTTCACCAACAATGCCATCACCTCGTGTTGCAGCTTGTGTGTAATGCCCATCAATATAAAGTAAATTGATGGCCAAACCATCCATTTTAGGTTCGCAACAAAATGTAAGCTGTTTATTTGTCTGTAACTTTTCATGAATTCTTTTATTGAAAGCGAAAACATCGTCTTCTGAAAATGCATTTTCTAAAGAAAGCATCGGTATGCGATGTTTACTTTCTTTAAATTCTTTAGAAGGTGTCGCGCCGATACGTTGTGTTGGAGAGTCAGCAGTGATGTATTCTGGATATTGATTTTCAAGTGCTACTAATTTTTTAAATAAAATATCATACTCTGCATCAGAAATATGGGGTGCGTCTAAAACATGATAAAGGTAATTATGTTCTTGAATTTTTTCTCTTAATTCACCGAGAGTCTTTTTAATTTTGTTATTCATGGGGTGTTGTTTGAGGGTGAAGTGGGTGGTGTTAGCGTGGGTTGTTCCTTCGTCGTGCTGTTTGATGAGTTCTGATTTCGGGGTGGGATGGGTAGTGCGAGTATGAGTTGATCTTTCCTCACGTCGTTTTTTGGAATTTTTTGGAATATAGGAGGGCTGAAAGGTGAGCAAGCGGGGGCTGGTTTCGGGGGTTCTAATCGCTGGCGACCTTGATTAGGGCGTTTGAATTTCATAGATTGCCTCCTTTCCTTGAGTGTTAAAAATCTAGTGATTGCGCTTGTTGGTTTTGGGTTGTTTGAGCTATCCTAACAAATTTTATAGGAAAAACGAAAAGCCAGCCATGATTGAAGAACAATATGACCCCAGCATTATCGAAGTTAAAATCCAGAAATGTTGGGAGGAAAAAGAACTTTTTAGTGGGATGGAAGAATTAAGCAAAGAAAAATTTTATTGCTTGTCCATGTTCCCTTATCCCAGTGGTCATTTGCATATGGGGCATGTCCGTAATTATGCCATTGCGGATGCCATTGCGCGCTATCAACGGATGCTCGGTAAAAATGTGTTGCAACCTATTGGTTGGGATGCGTTTGGTTTACCTGCAGAAAATGCGGCAATCCAGCATGGCATTGCCCCTGCCGTATGGACGCGGAAAAACATTGAGGTTATGCGAAATCAGCTTAAATCACTAGGTTTAGCCTATGATTGGAAGCGTGAAATTGCAACTTGTGATCCAGATTATTATGGATGGGAACAATGGTTTTTCATCCAGCTTTATAAAAAAGGTTTGGTATATCAGAAAGAAGCGCTCGTTAACTGGGATCCTATAGAACAAACGGTGCTCGCCAATGAGCAGGTCGAGGACGGTCGTGGTTGGCGTTCGGGCGCCTTGATTGAACGACGTAAAATCACGCAATGGTTTTTAAAAATCACAGATTATGTTGAAGAATTATTGCGTGATTTGGATAGCTTGGAAGGTTGGTCGGAGCGTGTGAAGACCATACAACGCAATTGGATAGGGAAATCACAAGGCGTTGAAATCATTTTTGAAGTGGCAAACCATAGTGACGAAAAATTAAAAATTTACACGACCTTGCCTGATACTTTATGGGGAGTCACTTATCTTGCGATTGCGCCTGAACATCCTATTGTAGAAACATTATTAAAACAACGAACAGATGTTTTAAAATTTGTAGAAGAATGTAAACAAATTCCCATAACAGAAGAAGCGATTGCTACATTAGAAAAAAAAGGGATTGATACGGGACTACAGGTTATACATCCTGTAACAAAAGCAGCTTTGCCCGTGTGGATTGCCAATTTTGTGATTATGGAATATGGTCTTGGTGCGGTAATGGCAGTGCCGGCGCATGATCAACGCGATTATGAGTTTGCAAAAAAATATAATTTACCACTGAAGCAAGTGATAGCGCCTGAAGATGCGACTGCCTGCGATCTTACAAAAAAAGCTTATACCGGCGTGGGCACGTTAATTCATTCAGCACAATTTAATGGACTTTCTTCATTAGAAGCAAGAAAAAAAATTATTGTATTTTTAGAAAAAGAAAAAAAAGGAGTGGTTTCTACGCATTACCATTTACGTGATTGGGGTGTATCGCGTCAACGCTATTGGGGGACGCCCATCCCCATGATTTATTGTGATGCCTGTGGTGTATTACCTGTCCCTGAAGAAGATCTCCCTGTTGTGTTGCCTGAAGAAGTCAGTTTCCAAGGTGTGGCTTCGCCTTTGAAAACCATGCCTGCATTTTATGAGACGACATGCCCCTCCTGTTTAAAACCTGCAAAACGAGAAACAGACACCTTAGATACATTTGTTGAATCATCTTGGTATTACGCACGATTTGCTTCTTACAATCAGGATCAAGCGATGTTAGATGATCGCGCAAAATATTGGACGCCTGTTGATCAATATGTAGGTGGGATTGAGCATGCTGTTTTACATTTATTGTATGCCCGTTTTTTTCATAAATTATTGCGTGATGAAGGTTTTTTAAATTGTGATGAACCGTTTTTGCGATTATTAAATCAAGGATTTGTTTTGAAAGACGGCGTTAAAATGTCGAAGTCGAAAGGTAACACAGTTGATCCCAAACTCATGATCGAAAAATACGGCGCTGATGCAGTGCGTGTTTTTATTCTTTTTGCAGCACCACCAGAACAATCCATGGAATGGTCTGATGCAGGTTTGGAAGGCGCGCATCGTTTTTTAAAACGTTTGTGGAGTTTTGTCTTTCAATATGCCGATAAATTTTTAAAACATGGCAATATGCTTTTAAAAACGCAGCGTGCAAGCTTGCTTGAATGGGAAAATGCATCAGGAAATTTATCTCAAACACGCCGAGAGCTTCATCAGATTTTACAGCAAGCACGTTATGATTTTGAGCGTTCACAATTAAACACGGTGATTTCTGCGTGTATGAAGATGTTAAATTTACTTTACAAGCTAGCCGAAACGCCTGTTCTTGAAAAAGAACTTGATTTTTTTAATGTGCTTTTAGCAGAAGGATTTAATATTTTATTGCGACTATTATCGCCTATTGCACCGCATATCACGCATTATTTATGGAAAAAATTAGGTTATGAATCTTGGATCTGCGATGCAAAATGGCCCAAGGTTAATCGAGATGCTTTGAAAGCAGTGATGCAAACCATCGTGATCCAGGTAAATGGAAAAATGCGTTCTAAGATCGAAGTGCAAGCTGATCTTGAAAAAGAAATGCTTGAAAAAATCGCGCTTGAAGATGAAAAAGTAAAATCCGCAATAGAAAATAAAGAAATAAAAAAAATCATTATTGTGCCTGGCAGGATCATCAATATTGTTGTATGAGACGTGACGTGAAAATTAAACTCCTTTTTTTTATTTTTTTATTAAGTATCCTTTCTGCTTGTGGATTTCATTTACGAGGCCAAGATTATTGTTTAGTCTTGATGAAATCGATTTATATACAAACCTCTGAGCCTTATGGGCATTTAACGAAAACTTTAGCTGCGGCTTTAAAATCAGCGGGTGTGCGTGTGGTGGAGATTTCAAATCAAGCTTCTTATACGCTTGATATAAAAAAAGTGGAAAAAACGACGGAATCGATTGGTTTTGGTTTCAGTAATCAAGTGAGTGTCAATACGTTAACGTATGCTTTAACGTATCGTTTGTTAAATCACCAGGGGCGGGAATTGATTTCTCCTCGCACCATTCGTTGTGTGCGTGATTTTACGATCAATACGAACCAAGCTTTGGCTGGCAATGTCATTCCAGAATCTTTATTAATAGAGATGCGGCGTGATTTAGCCAGTCAATTGATTGGCGAGCTTAACGCATGGGAAACAAATGAAAATAAATCAAGAAGCGCTTTGTGAGCATTTGAAGAAAAAGTTGGCGCCAATATATTGGGTCTCAGGTGAAGAAACTTTATTGATTGATGAGGTTTTTGAAAAAATTTGTCTTCGTGCCAAAGAAAATAGTTTTGAGGAAAAAGAATTTTTTTTTATTGAAGATTCAAGTTTTGATTTTCAAAATTTCCAAGCACATACTGAAAATTTATCTTTATTTTCAGACAAAAAAATCATCGAGTTATTTATTCTGACTTCAAAAATCCCTGAAAAGTTAACAAAGGAATTTGTGCGTTATGGGAAATCTTTTTCAAAAGAAACACTGTTATTGATTCGTAGCGGAAAATTATCTCAAGCGCAGCAAAATAGCGCTTGGTTTAAAGCTTTGATGAAAGACGGTGTTTTTATTCCTCTGTGGCCTTATGATTTTTTGAGATTAAAAAAATGGATTCAACAACGTATGAAAAAATTAAATTTAAGTTGTGATGAAGAAAGTTTAAATTTGCTTGCGCGGCGTGGAGAAAACAATTTATCGGCCTTATCACAAGATATCGAAAAGCTGTCTATTTTATATGAAAATAAAAAACTAAATGTTCAAGATATTGAAAGTTTTGTGGAAGATGATTCAAGATTTCAAGTGTTTGATTTAACGGATCCTTTGCTTTTGGGGCAGTCTGAGAGAGCATTAAAAATTTTGGAAAAATTAAAAGATCAGGGAATTGAAGTTGTGTTAATAGTATGGAGTTTAACGCAGGCGATTCGTGATGTGATTCAAGGGACGTGTAAATTTGAAAAACAAAAAATAACGATGAATCAAGCGTTGAAACGACGTTCAGCTTCAGAGTGGGAATATTTTTTGAAAGACGCGCTTTTGCTTGATGGTGCTATTAAAGGTGGAGAAACTAAGTTAGTTTGGGAAGGTTTAGAAAATTTGATTGTGAAGTGGGGTTCTAAGTGATGATTGCTAATGCTTTAAAAGCAATATTTGATGATAGATTTTCAGAACACCCTTCTGTGCTTGAGCAGCATTGTGAAAATTTATCTTGGATAAAGAGACAGCCTCCCCACATGGTTGTGTTTGTGGAATCCAAAGAAGAGGTGATGCAGGTTGTGGCCTTGTGTAACACCCATGATTTTCCACTCATTCCTTTTGGAGCGGGTACTTCGCTGGAAGGGCAGGTGAATGCACCTTTGGGTGGAGTTTGCTTGGATCTTTCTAGGATGAATAAAATTCTAAAAGTGTATACAGAGGATATGCAAGTTGTCGTACAACCAGGTGTAACACGTCAGCAATTAAATCAAATGCTTCATGATACGGGTTTATTCTTCCCAGTTGATCCGGGTGCGGACGCGACTTTAGGTGGCATGGCTGCAACGCGTGCCTCAGGAACTAACGCAGTGCGTTATGGCACAATGAAAGAAAATGTTATGGCGATGGAAATAGTACTGCCGAGTGGGAAATTAATTAAAGTGGGTACGCGCGCCAAGAAATCTTCGGCAGGGTATGATTTAACAAAACTGTTTATTGGGTCAGAAGGAACATTAGGCATTATCACGGAGTTAACATTAAAACTATATGGTATTCCTGAATCTACTGTATCGGGTGTTTGTTCTTTTGAAACAATAAATGACGCATGTAACGCTGTTATTTTGGGAAATCAACTGGGGATTGATTTTGCAAGAATCGAATTATTAGATGTAACATCAATTCATGCTTGTAATATATATTCAAAATTGAATCTAATAGAAAAGCCGACACTTTTTTTGGAATTTCATGGTAGCAAAGTACATACTTCGCATGAAATCGAGCGTTTCCATGAAGTGGTGATGATGAATCAAGGCGGCGCATTTTCTTGGGCGAATAAAGAAGAAGAAAGAGCGTCATTATGGCGCGCGCGTCATGATGCGTGGTGGGCGATCCATAGTCTTTTTCCTGGGAAAAAAGGTGTTTCCACGGATGTATGTGTGCCGATTTCGACATTGGCAGAGTGTATCAAGGCATGTCAACGCGAAATTGAGCTTAGACAATTAAGTGCTGCGATCATTGGACATGTGGGTGATGGTAATTTTCATGTGTTAGTGTTGCTTGATCCTGAAAAAGAAGCGGAAGTAAGTCAAGTAAAAGACTTTATTGATCATTTAAATAGGCTTGCCATACAATGGGACGGCACGTGCACGGGAGAGCACGGGGTAGGACAAGGAAAGATGGACTATCTGTCACTGGAGCATGGATTAGCATTAGAAGAGATGTGCCGTATAAAGTGTGCTATTGATCCTAAAAACAGAATGAATCCAGGGAAATTGTTTCCTGTTTCGCAATTGAATAAGAACTATGTTTGAACATATTGTTGCTTGGTCGTTGGTGATGATTCCGCTGATGTATAGTCCAGGCCCCACGAATATTTTAGTTGCATCTAACGGGGCTTCTTTTGGGTTACGTCGTTCTATGCCACTGATCGCCGGAATTAATTTAGGACTTGTGTTGCAATTGATATTAATTGCTTTTGGTATCGCTCACTTATTTGAACGTTATCATGTCTTGTTTTATGTTTTATATTTCTCTGGTGTGATTTATATGTTTTATTTGGCTTCTGTTTTTTTCTTTTCGAAGGTCAATGAAAAAAAAATAGATAATGCGCGTATAGATTGTGCTTCGATGATGCAAGGTGTGCTTGTCGAAATATTAAATCCTAAGGTGTGGCTCTCTCTTATCATGCTTTTTTCTGTTTTTAGCAAACCTCAAGCAGATTCATCTTGGCTTATTTTATTGTTTGTGTCGGCAACTCTTGTTTTAAATTTGATAAATAATTTTTTGTGGTCATTCTTGGGTGTCTTCTTAGTTAAAACAATATTTGTGGGATCGTTTTCAAAGGTTCAAAATTATTTTTATGGGATATTATTAGCAGCAGTTGCTGTTTGGATGTTGTTGAGTGGAGTTTAAAAAAATGTTTCGTGTTAGGGATCTCGGAAAAATATTTTTATCTAAACAAATAAGGGGGATATGTATGGTAAGAAGGGTCTTTTTAGAAAATACATTTTGTTTTGAACTTAAGGCGGTAGTAACTGCAGTTGGCAGTGATGAAAAGGGTGAATGGGTGAGATTAGATCAAACGATTTTTCATCCTCAAGGTGGAGGACAAAAATCTGATTCGGGCAGCATTGATGGAATTATTAATGTTACTGCTTTAAAAGAGGTTGAGGGGGGTGAACTTAATCATTATGTTGATAAGTCGGGCGTGCTTAATATTGGTCAGGCAGTCGCTTTAAAAATTGATTCTAACTTAAGATTACAATATGCCGCATTGCATACAGCAGGTCATCTTCTTGCTGCCGTTGTAGAAACTAAATATCCCCCTGCTGTGGCAGAGAAGGGGCATCAATTTCCAGGAGAAGCTTATTATATTTTTCGTGGTCCAGTACCGTCAGATAAACAAGGATTTAAAGAAATAGTCCAAGGTGAGATAGATCGGGCGATTAATCAGGAGATGCCTGTTCATGTACTTAATCAAGAAGGGCGTCAGATTCAAGTAGGAGAATATAAGCCGGCGGGGTGTGGAGGTACGCATTTATCTAATTGTTCTCAGATTGCTTTTTTCAAATTTCGTGGTGATCCAAAATCTGCAGGTAAAGGTACATATAAGCTAAGTTATGAGGCGGATTATAAGAGTGATAACTCAGAGGCAAGTCAAACAACTGCTATCACAGCCTCATCCACAGCCTCATCTTCTGCTTGCTAATCTGTCGTATGTGAATGCGCGCTTGAGGGTTTGTCTTTGAGTGCGCAAACATAAGTTTTCATGGTTTCAATAAAACTTAAGTTTTCTTTTTCAAGACCGACTGTAATTCGAAGGTAATTATTCAAATTGTAATTTTTTAAAGGTCTGACGAGGATGCCTTGATTTAATAAAAAAGAATAAAGATGATCTGCCTGCTTTTCATCTTTTAGTTTAAGCAAAATGAAATTACCTACAGAGGCTGTAACGCGTAATCCTAAGTTTATAAGTGATGAATTAAGCTCTGCTAACCATTTTTTATTGTGTTGATAAGAAAGTTCAGTATGTTCGTCATCTTTAAGTGCTGCTATCGCTGCCTGTTGTGCTGGTGTGCTTACATTGTAAGGACCGCGAACACGGTGAATTAAGTCTATTAGAGTATGTGATCCATAACACCAACCTACTCTTAATGCTGCGAGAGCATATATTTTAGAAAACGTTTTTAGAATAATTAAATTGGAATGTTGTTGAGTAAACTCCATGCTGTCGCTGTAGTCATCAAACCTAATAAGTTCAGAATAAGCAGAATCAATCACTAAAGGGATATGTTTCGGGATTTTTTCTAATAGAATTTTAATTTTATTTTTTGGTAGATAACTTCCGGTGGGGTTATTTGGATTGGCGATAAAAATTAATTTTGTTTTCTTTGTAATGTGGGATAGCAGCGTATCAATATCAGGATTTAAGTTGTAGGAAGGGGCTTCAATAGGAATAGCAAATTGTTTTAAAGCATGGAGCTTATACATAATAAAACCAAACTCTGGGAAAAGTACTTCATCACCCGGTTTAACAAAAGCTCGGGTAATCAATGAAATAAGCTCATCAGAGCCTGCGCCACAAGCTATTTGATTTGGATCTAAAATATGTTTATTCGCGAGGGCAAGTCTTAATTGTCGACATTCCCCATCAGGATAACGTGATAGCGTTTGTGTAGATTCAACGAAGGCAGAAACTGCCATGGGTGAAGGACCTAGCGCATTTTCATTTGCTGAAAGATCAATTATGATTTTTTGAGATTTTTTAACTGAAATATCAGACAAGTAATCCGGTATCTTGTAAAGTTCTGGTTGAATTTCTATGCTCACGAAATAATTTCTCCGTTAATACGTCTGATACGATTTTCTCGATGTAATCAGTGATGGTGATATCACGTTTTATGAAAGGTACAATTTCTCTGATTTGTTGGTAAATGGTTTTTGTTACCGTACTTAATTTTTCGGCACCACGCATCTCCACTGCTTGGCAAGCACAAAGGAGTTCAAAGGCAATAATATATTTTGTATTTTGTAAAACTTCTTTTGCGCGACGAGCGGCAACAAACCCAAAGGAGACAATATCTTGAAAATCGGCAGTACTCGTCAGCGATTGAATGGATAAAGGGACGCAAAGCGATCTATTTTCTGCAGTGAGAGACGCTGTCATGAATTGTCCTCCCATTAATCCTAAATTTAAACCCGGATTTTCTGCGCATAAAAACGGGGGTAAGCCTTCGCTATTACGCGCATCTAAAAAACGACCCACGCGCCGATTGGCTAAATTAGAAAGTGTGGTGAGAGCGATGGTCAGGTTATCCATTGCTAATGCAACATATTGTCCGTGAAAATGGCCATTATGAAATATTTCATCATCTTCCGGTGAGATAAGTGGATTATCGTTAGAGGAATTGAGTTCGTCTTCTAGTGTTTGTTTAATAAATTTAAAAATATCAACAATAGGTCCTAATATTTGAGGTGTGCAGCGAATAGAATACGCGTCTTCAATTTGGTGAGTCCCCTGTTTGATATTATTATTTATCTCTTCTCTGAGAATATTTTCAATGGTAGCTTCATCAATAATGAGTTTTGAGTCTTTTAAGACTTCCCAAAGTTGTTCTGCAACAGAGAGTTGTCCTTTATGAGGTTTCATCTGGTGAACGCGAGGATCAAATGGTTTGCCTTTTGCATTTAAGCCTTCAAAAGATAAAGCAGAAAAATCAATGTAACGAGTCAGAAGATTTTCAGCATCCGAATAGACAATGCTGCCTAGACCGACCATGCCTGATGTGCCATTTATCAAAGCCAAACCTTCTTTGAAGCTAAGTTTCATGGGTTCGATATTTGCAAGACAAAGTGTCTCGCTGGCAGGTAAGAATTCGCCATTAATGTATTTTGCGCGCCATTGACCAACACAAACCAGTGCTATGGCGGCAAGGGGCCCTAGATCACCGCTTGTGCCCAAAGAACCTTTCTCGGGGATGGCAGGAATGATGCCGGCATTATAGATTGCAATTAATTTTTCAAGATTTTCTAGAGAAATTGCAGAGTTGCCTCTGCTTAATGAGATAATGCGAGCTAACATAATGGCTCGGACAGTAATATCGTCAAGATAAGAACCCACGTTGGTGGCGACAGCATTAATTAAATTTTCTTGTAGGGTTTGTGCGTGTTCTATCGGTACTAGCCAGGAAACAAAACCACCGCAGCTTGTGTTAACACCGTAAATAATTCTATTTTTTTCAACAAAAGATTCTAATTTTTTTCTGGATAAAGCAACGCGATGCTTGGATGCGTCACTTAGAATAATTTTTTGATGTCGGGTGGCAGCTAAAACAAAATCGGCTAACAAAGTTCTTTTGTCGTGCTGGAGAATGAGAGTCATGGTAAGGTTGCCTATTTAAATTCAGGTGCGTTAATGAGTGCAACGCAAATATTCCTTTCGCCTGAAAAGGCAGTTCGTCCATGAGCGACCAGTGTGTTATCTAGAATGAGTATGTCTGTGGGATCTAATTTTAAATGAATTTCATGTTGTTTCAACGTTTGAAATAAATAAAGTGCTTCTTCATCTGTGACAGGTTCACCATTTCCAAAAAAAACCATGTCTAGCATGTGCGGGTAGTGTTTTCTTGCATATTCAAGATGTTCATAATCTTCTTGTCTTTGATCATGCTTAGCCCAGGTCATCAGACTGATGGGAGGGAAAAAATGGGCTTGGTTAAACCAGATTTCTTTTTTCAAAATGGCGTGAGTTTTGAGTGCGGGTAGTGTTTCTTGCCAAAGTTGTAATACGGTGTCATCTATCCACTCTGTTTTCCATCCTTTTTTTTTGGCGATCTTGTCTACTTCTGTTTTATCGCAAGTATTAAAGACTTCTTCCCAAGGTTTTTTTATTCCTGGTTTTTTTTCTAATGTTTTTTTGGAAGGTAAGCTACGTCGAAGTTGTAAGCCGGAAGATTGAAATTTATTAATGATTTGCGCTGGCAATCCCATAGTAAAATTTTGCATATTACCCAAAGTAGATTCACCGCCGATACAATTTGAAGAATGACAGAAAAACGCAATTCTGTCGGGGGGGTTGTGAGTGTATGCCATTTCTTGATGCAGGGGGATGGACCAGTTTGGTGGTGTGTAAGTGGCCGTCATGATTTTTCCATAAACTTGTTCGCGTGGTGATGTGCCGCCGACATAATCACGTAATTGCATGGAAGTTGATATAAGAAGTTTTTGAAAAGTTTCTGCATTGTTTATACAGGTCAATCCTTTAATTAAAAGAGCACCCGAAGTGTTGAGTGTTGAATAAAGTTCTGTTTTTAATTCAGAAAACCAAGCGCAAGCATCGGTGAGTGTAGCAGAAGTGTTTTGTTTAATATTCCACTGAATAGGAAATTGTTGGTCATTGATGTTGCGTGAGAACATGAAAGTGCCTAAATTTTTTAATTGTATTCATAAATTAAATTTATATTATGGAGAATATTAACATAGAAATATAAAAATAAAATAACTACAGTTAGTAATAGTAAAAAATGCGAGTTCGATATAAGAAATTAATAGAAACGTTTGTCAAGACACGAAAGGAGTGGCTGAAAAAATTTATCGAATTACTAAATGGATTTTTTCATCATGATATTTTTCGTAGACTGATTAGTCGGCTCAATCCAAAAGAATTTCAGAATTCCTTCGAGTTAAAACGCTTGTGTTTTTAATTACAATGCCATATAAGCAACTATGTGTCATAAGTTAGGCAATTTATACGATAAAAAATTTTTTGGAGGGACATCAATGAGATCAGCTATCCTGTTTCTTGGTACATCGCTAGTCGGTGCGCAATATATCTGCGCAGCTATTGAACCTCTTGGTTTTCGCCCTATTTTTCTCCTAAAAATTGACGAGTATTTGGGCACTCCCAGACATGCAATAGAAGCCTGTGAGCATTATGAAGCCGATGTAAACTCCTCACAAGATATTTTTCGAGCAATAAAAGAACATGATCTTATGAAAGACGTGGTTGCCGTCACTTCTCTTTTGGATGAGGTTTTACCAAACGCATGCGCTGTTGCTACACAATATAAGATTATCGGTCCTGATCCCAAATTGGCATATCTAACTGATAAAGCAAGAGTACAGAAAATAATTCCGGAATTTAGCCCACCAAGTTTCTCTTTTAATTTGACTGAGCTTACAAATGAACAATTAAAGCAATTTCTTCAACGCTGCTTTGATTTCCAAGAATTTATATTAAAACCCGGAGTATCTTCCGGAGCTGTGGGTATGTCTATTCTAAAGAGAACGTTATCTGCTGACGACATTAGACAACAGATACATGATTCTAAAATTGAGGGTGCTGAAACCACTCAAAATTGGATGTTACAACCGCGCATCACTGGTCGTCTTCATAGCTTAGAAGGCTATGTAAAAGATGGTCGCGCTTTCTTTTTTGGTTTTTCGCGACGAGCGAGAAAAGCATTAACAGAGAGCATTACTGAATTCCCTGTAGACAAAGCGCTACCTATTGATATTCAACGTCGTTGTCAAGAAGCGATAGAAGCATTAGTAAAACGTTCAGGTTATATGAATGGCTATTTTCATTGCGAATTCATTATTACTCCAGAATCAGCCTATTTAATTGACGGAAATATGGGCAGAATAGCGGGAGCCGCAATTGTTCAACAAATTGCTTTAGTATTTGGTAAAACTCCTCCTGAAATTTATAGACATGTTTTTGATTTAGGCTTGTTCAGAGGTGTGCATACTTCTGATTTTATATATCAAAAGGTTAATGATGAACCAACTTTGAGCATTAATTATTGTTTAGAACAAGATAGTGTCGTATTGGATGTCATTCCACCTGCCGATATGGTTTGTTTCCATATGCAAGTTGCTGATAATGGTAAAGCGATTCAAGCTATAGGTAAAAGTGATACTGCTTGGGTTGGCTTATTAGCTGGAACCCGGGCTAATGTGCTTGCAGAAATAGAGCGTTTTGTTATTAATACAGATCGAGGCTTTGTTCGCCCATTTTATATCCTCACAGAGGAAACACCATTAAAAGAAAGTTTTTTGAACATAGCGTGTAATGATCTTTATACAGGCCCAGCCCAGACAATAGCTCAACAAAGTGATACACAAAGAGGTAACGAGGTGACAACAAGTACAGCTTCAGCTACAAACATTTCAGAACAACAATTACGACCTTGAACTTAGTCCGATATTTTTGCTAACAGTAATTAATAATAAAAACTAATCGGTATAGGGTAAGTTATTACGAGGGGCGAGGTGATGAGGAGCTTGCTTGATTATGATGAATTTCTTCAAATAAATTCATCAAGATTCGTATCTTGTCATCGATGAGGTGATTAATAATAACGGGATCGTTGCCTCTGATTTCATTGACCATGCCTATGATGATTTCTTTATAACGCCTGCCTTCTTCTGATTGAGGTGATGCTGTCGGGACATTTTGTTTTATTTTGCCGGATAATAAAATTTCTGCAAGGGTGTTGTAAATGCGATCATTTGTTAATTTATCACTACTATAGTTTTCTGAGTGGACAAGATATTTGATAAGTGTTCTCAAGTAGGTTTGTGATGCTTGGTCGGTGATGTGGGTATTTTCAGTTAGCTTCCCCTCTGCTTGAGTTAATTGACCAATGTAAAAATTTATTAAATGAGGTTCCGTTATCTGAAGTTCGAATTGAGTAAAGGACGTCTGAGTCGCGCTGCGATTAACAAGGTGAGGAAGGTGTAACCTTTCATGATAGTTTTCGATTATTTCATCGCATTTGCCTTTTGATTCTATCATTCCGGGGTAATTGGCAGGTAGTTGATCACCCAGTCTCAACAAATGGGATAATTGCTCGAGAATTTCAATTGTTGTTTCTGCTGATAAATTTTGTTTTTCAAAAAGTTGGTTTAATCTTAAAATGGTGTAATTAAGATCATCATAAGATTTTTTATATTCGATGTTACGTTTTAATAGATCTTCGATTGGTGATAGAAGTGTTTTATCTGTTAGCTGCGTACTTTCAAGATTTAATTTTTGTAGAGTGTAATTAGTTTTAAGTGTTTCAGCAATCGCTCTTATACTAAAAGAGCCTATCTTGTTATTTGCAAGATTTAATTCTTGCAGTGTATGGTTGATTTTGAGTGCGTCAGCAATGATTATTACATCGCCCAGGTTTATCCGGGTATTTTCAAGATCTAATTTTTGTAGCGTCTGGTTGGTTTTAAGTGCGTCAGCAATGCTTGTTGCAGTGGCCGTATTTAAAAAATTATTTGCAAGATTTAATTCTTGTAGTGTGTGGTTGGTTATGAGTGTGCGAGCAATGCTTATTGCGCTGACATCGCTTATGATGTTATCGCTAAGATCCAATTTTTTCAGTGTGCTATTGACTTGGAGTACTTTTGCAATAATGAGTCCTCCTATGTCTCCTAAGCCATTTCTTCGAAGACTTAATTCTGTCAATGTATGATTAGTTGAGAGTGCTTCTGTAAGAATATGCGCGCCAAGCTCATGCAGGCCACTCTTATTAAGATTTAATTTTTGTAGGGTATTGTTTTGTTTGAGTGCTTCAGCGAAAAGAGAGGATGTTTTTGTGTCCATCACATAATTATTTCCAAGGTTTAATTCTTGTAAGGTTTTGTTGACTTTGAGTGCCTCTGCAAGCGCTTGTACACCACCGTTATTGATTAAATTATGTTTGAGATAGAGTGTTGTAATTGAGTCGTTAGTCGTGAGTACTTCAGCAAGTGCTTCTGCGCCAGCGTCACCTATTGAATTATGGTCGAGATCAAGTACTTTAACGGATTGATTGACTTTAAGTGCGCCGGCAAGGGCTTTTGCCCCTTGAGGGCCTATTTTATTTTTTTCAAGTAATACTGCCATCGCGGTATGATTAGTCTTGAGTGTTTCAGAAAGCGCTATTGCTTTAGCATCGTCTATGTTCTTTTCACGCAAATCGAGTATCACTTCTGGATTATTTTCTTCGATACTGCTCGTGTGATTCTCTTGAGATGTTGTCGTTTCAGGGTGTTCTTCTTGTGATGTCAGTAATTTTACGTGTCGGACGGTGGATATGACATATTCTATGAGGTTATCAATTTCAAGCGTATCTAAAGATTCTCGGATTTTAGAAATCAAGGTCTCATATCGTCTTCTTATTAATAGTTCAGAAGGTGTTTCTAAAAGCGCCATACTTCCGCTGTGTGCTCTCATGAAAGATTGAGCGATATCATATCTCATGTTTTTTTCTATTTTTCCAGAATTAATAATTTTTATTAAAAGCTCATACATAGGATAAACGAGCAATGGAGAGGAACAACTTTTATTGTAATTTTCTGCATGCACAAGGTAGGCAATGAGTGTTCTGGCATATTCTTTGAATCCTGGATCGGTGAATTCTATTTTTTCCATGAAAGGTTCTTCTAAACCTGATAATTGTGAAAGATATAAACTTGTTAGTTCAAACTGTGCTGCGGAATAGCCTATCTGGAGTTCAGAGATACCTTCAAAAATAGGCAGGAGATGATCTTCGAGTAATGTAAATTGATTGCTACTAATATCAAGCCTAAAAAACCAAGCGAAAGACTCATGGATAAATTTATTGGTTTCATTTATAAATTTATCCGCCATAAAATCAGGTAGTTTATTTAGATCATTAAAAAGGGTAACTAAGTTATCGATGATATAGATTGACCTATCAATGTTTCCTTTTTCAAAAATTTCTTCTAAAGCGTTAAGTGTCAAGAGAATTCTTTTGGATAAAGATTCATAACTAAGATTTCTTTCCAATAATTTTTTTACCTTTTCAAGGGCGTCTCGATAGGAGGGGGTATAGGAATAGGGAGGTTTCAGGTTTAGGTTTGTAAGGGTTCTATTTGTTTCAAGTTCTACCGCTAGGTGAACAAGAGCCGTTTCTCCTATGCTGTTCTTGCTGAGATCTAAGGTTTTAAGTGTTTTATTAATCGAGAGGGCTTCTGCAATTGTTTTTGCATCCGTATCACTTATTGATTTAAGCTCAAGATAAAGTGTTGTTATTGAATCATTGTTTCTAAGTATTTCCGCGATCGCTTGCATGCCTGCATTACCTAATGAGGTATAGCTAAGGCGAAGTGTTTTTATTGAGTGGTTCACTTTAAGGGTTTCTGCGATTGCTTGTATATCCATATCGCTTCTTGAACTATGTTCAAGATGGAGTGTTGTTATTGATTGATTCATTTTAAGGGCTTCTGTGAACGTTTGCATACCTGCATCACTTATAGAATTATTATCAAAGTGAACTGTTTTTATTGTTCGATTTTCTTTAAGAGCTTCTGCAATCTCTTGTATGCCCGCATCACTTATTGAATTATCAATAAGCTGAAGTGTTGTTATTGTTTCATTTACTTTAATGGCTTGTGCGATCGCTTCTGCATCTTCATCACTTATTGAATTAGAGTTAAGAGAAAGTGACCTTATTGTTTTATTTACTTTAAGGGCGTCTGTGATCGCTTTCACACCCGCGTCTTTTGTAGAGTGATGCTCAAGGAAAAGCGTTTCAATGTGTGGATTATTGCAAAGCGCGTCAGTAAGGGTATGCGCGATAGTATCGTTTATTACAGTTGAGCCAGGGTTGAGAGAAAGTGTTGTAACTTCAGTGTATTTTTTTCTGATGGTGCGAATGACATATTGAAAATCATTTTCTAATTTTTCATTATCAATTATTATTTCTTGCTGATTTTCTAATTCTATTGTTTTTTTCAGGATCTCATATTGGGTTTCATTTTTAGTCTTTGTTTCTTGGGTGCGTTGTATGGCATGAGGAAGACTTCCAAAAAGAAATCCTAAACCGAAGGTGCTTAAGCCCAATGCCCAGGATGCTTTAGAATGTAACTTGAGCCAAGCCGTAACAGAAGGTTCACACTCAAATCTTGCTTCCTCATCACTATAGCCTTGCTTGCGGTATTTTTTATAAAGCTTGCTAAGTATGGGATTGTATCCGTATTTTCCTGCTGCTAGATTTTTTATTTCCCGATATGAGTATGATTTTGGTTGTAGTGACAGATCATCGTCAAGATAGCTAACCAAGTCGTCGTCAAAATAACGGCTATCTAGACTATGTTTTTTTGCAAAATCTAAAACTTTAAGATAAGAGGTCGGTGTTTTGATGCCAAAGCCGGTGTTGATACGAAGATGAGGAAGTGTTCTTTTAAGTAAGTTTATGCATTTTTCTACTTCGTTTTGCTGAAAGTTTGTTTTTCCTTGCATTTCATCGAGAGCTGACTCTATCAGGTTTGCTTTATATTTGGATATCGAATTATTTTCTTTTTCTAACCGTGTTTGTTCTTGTTGAATTAAGTCATGTAAGTCTTGAAAAATATTTTTTTTACCAGGAGAAAGTAAATATTGAAAATTGACATTGTTATAAAGATAATTTTGCAAATCATGTGTTATTGTAAAGAAATCAGAATTCATGAAATAACTGACATAATCTTTTTTTTCGGTGTTTTCATCGCAATTTGTTAAAGCTTGAGATGCTTCATGATAGATTTGTGAAACAAAAGTAATAGTATTTTTATAATTTTTTGGTTTTTCTTGATGTTCCGTGATGACTTTGCATAATTTTTCTGACAGAGCTTCTTGATATTTTTTTCGTGGACGGAAGAGATGATATGTGGAAGTCAGCGCCATTAAAGGCGTGAGTGTGAGTTTTTTATTTTTTAGTTCTGCGAGAAATTTTGTCTTGTTTTGTTCGATGATGATGCCAGTGTGTTCTGTGTTTTGGCTTTGTTCAGAAGAATTCTGAAAAATTAAAATATCCCCAGTTGCGAGCTGATCGAGACTGTCAAAATAGCGGGGTAGTTTGTCAATTCGAGGCATGACAACCTCAATTTATGAAGAAAACAAACGCCATTATACAATAGTTTTGTTATTCCAAAGATTAAGGTTTTATTAAAGGACGCCTCTAAAAATTGTCTTTTTACATTCTCTGTAATTCGCGGTACTCATTACAGGCTACATTTACGCTTCGCTTCTTTCAGGCCGAAGGCCTGGCAACGAAGTTTAGCCCAGCCTAAGGCAAGCTTGCTTGCCGCAAGGCTGGGTAATGATAAAAATAGATTTCAGCGCTGTAAGCGCGAAACAAAATAATAATAAAGGAAGCTTTTTTTTTATTTTTAAAACCCCTCACCCGCCTCGCCAAAGCGCTACGCGTTTTGGCGTTGGCACCCTCTCCCCTTTTTAAAAAAAGGGGAGAGGGGAGTTTTTGTGGTAGATATTTGAAAAATATCGTGAAAAGAACAAAAAGAAAAACTTAAGGGTAATTGAAAGGGCTGGGCTAAATTTTCTGCCTGAAAACCGAAAATTAAGCCTTGACTTCAACACAGTAACCTACTTTTAGCTTCGCTCCATTATGGGCTACGTTTATATGCTTTTAAAAATTCATGCACCTCGCTCTAACGCAAAATTTCTAATTTTTAGAGGTTTCCTTAAAAATCAAAAAAATGATTTATTTGTTTTTCCGAAACAAGCGCTAGTGTATTTGGCTCCCACTTTGGAAGTTGATCTTTGTCGATGAGTAAAGCACGAATGCCTTCATAAAAATTGGGATCTTTTAGGAAATTTTTAGTTAATGTGCTTTCCATTTTTAAACAGTTTGAAAAATCAAGGTTTTTGGCTTTTTGAAGTTGTTCAAATGTGGTTTTTAAACTTAAAGGTGAACTCTTTTCTAGATTTTTCAACGTAACTTTCGCCCAAACCGTATTTTCAGTTTTTAAGTTTTCAAAAATTTCTTCAACAGAAGAGGCGCTGAAACAACGCTGTATTTCTTCCAAGGGAAAGTCAGTGAGTTTTTCTTCATGATGGAAGGGCAGCAGGCATTCTCGTATGCTGTGATTAGAAAAACTTTCTAATGAAAATAAAGCTGATTTTATTTTCTCAAGAGAAATATTTCTAAAAAAATAATCCGTCAGTTTTAAAAAGCAAGTTTGTGCTGCATGAATACGCGCTCCCGTTAGCCCTAAATAAAGCCCCGTTTTGTCAACGCAACGCGATAAAAAATAACTGCTCCCTACGTCAGGATAAAAACCAATGGCGGTTTCAGGCATGGCAAAGCTAAAATTTTCTGTTGCGATGCGATGACTACCATGAATGGATATGCCTGCTCCACCTCCCATGGTGATGCCATCTAAAAAAGCAATATAAGGTTTGGGATAATGATAAATAAGATGATTTAAGCGATATTCACTCTGAAAAAATTGGTGTAATTCTTCATGATGCGCCATGCCTTTTTCATACACTGCTTTTATGTCACCGCCTGCACAAAAAGCTTTGTCGCTTGAAGAGGAAATTAAAATTAATTTGATGTGCGGTGCTTTTTCCCAGACTCGGAGTTTTTGATACAAAGCTAAAATCATATCGTGATTTAAAGCATTGTAAACCTTGGGGCGATTTAAAATAACTTCACCCATAAACTGGGTTTCTTTGAAAAGGATAAAATCAGTCGACATTATTCACCTGTAAATTTTGCTTTTCGTTTTTCTAAAAAAGCACGGACACCTTCTTCTTTGTCTTTGCTTGCACAACATAAACCAAAATATGTGGCTTCAAGGTTGAGGGCTTCTTCTAGTGTGAGATCATAACCATGGTGAACAGCATCTAAAACAGAGCGTAGGGCGAAAGGTGCATGATCGATTATCGTTTCTAGTAGCGTATGCGCTCGAATAAGTAAATTTTCAGGCGCAGTAATTTCTGAGATTAAACCCCATTGTAATGCGGTGTCTGCAGAAATACTGCCGCCACTTAAACATAAATCCAGCGCGCGACCTTTTCCAATTAAGCGTGCGAGACGTTGCGTGCCGCCATAGCCTGGAATTAAACCTAATTTTACTTCAGGTTGGGCAAACTGCGCTGTGGATGTTGCAATGCGTAAACTGGCCGCCATCGCAAGTTCACAACCTCCGCCAAAAGCATAACCCTTGATGGCCGCTAAAGAAGGTTTGCCCAGATTTTCAAGAAAAGAAAAAATAGCTTGGCCTGTGCGTGCAAACGAAAAACCTTGTTCGGCATTAAGCGCTGCAATTTGTTTGATGTCAGCACCTGCGCAAAATGATTTTTCACCGGCGCCTGTTAGCAAAAGCGCTTTTGTTTGTGAATCTTGTTTTGCATCATGCAATGCTTTTTGAAGATCCTCGAGTAATGCTTTGTTGAGCGCATTTAAACGTTCAGGACGAGACAGTGTGATCGATAAAATACCTTTGTTATTGAGTTCTATTTCTAAATTAGAAAATGAATCCTTCATGATTAAACTCCTAGTTTATTTTCCTTTTTTTTCAAAAGACGAAAAATATTTTTTTTATGCCTGTAAATAATCAATAAAGACATCAAGAAAATAGGTAATACGACGAGGGGGCGATAAAAATAAAATGTAATAAAAGGTGCTAAGACCGCAGTGAGAATAGAAGCTGCCGAGGCATAATGAAAGAGCTTGGCAACGATGACCCATAACATAATAAGCAGTAAGGCGATGGGCCATGACAACATGAGCAATACACCAAAAAAAGTTGCAACCCCCTTACCGCCTTTAAACTTAAAAAAAAGAGGAAAGCTATGGCCTAGAATGGCAGCAAGGCCAATATAGCCTTGCAACAATAAAGAAAGATGAAAATGATGGGCTATTACCAGAGGAACAATGCCTTTTAAGGCATCTCCTATAAAAACAACAGCGGCCACCTTTTTCCCTGCGATGCGTGATACATTGCTTGCCCCTGGATTACCTGAACCTTCCTTGCGAGGATCAGGCAAGCCTAATAATTTACAAATTAAAATGGCGCTTGAAATTGAGCCTAATAGATAAGAAAAAATAAGCAATACAATAAAAATTAAAATTTGCATAATAAGACCTTGTTTTCTAAGATGGTTTCTTTGATTAAGGGGGAGGATAAAAGAATGAGTATGCAACAACAAGTGAAATCTGACAATTTGATTTGGATTGATCTGGAGATGACAGGTCTTGATACATCTCGTGATTATATTATTGAAATTGCCACATTGGTGACGGATGTTGATTTGAATGTCCTAGCCCAGGGGCCTATTTTTGCAATTCGTCAACCCGATGAAATTTTAGAGAGAATGGATAAGTGGAATACTCGACAACATAAGGCTTCAGGCTTGGTTGAGCGAGTGAAGCTGAGCCAAATTTCTGAAAAAGAGGCCGAAAGTGAAACTTTATTATTTATTAAAGAATATGTTAAACCTAAAAAATCACCGATGTGTGGGAACAGTGTTTGCCAAGATCGACGTTTTTTATCACGATTTATGCCTGAATTAGAGCAATATTTTCATTATCGAAATTTAGATGTCAGTACGCTGAAGGAATTAGCCTTGCGTTGGAAGCCGGAGATTGCAGCGAATTTTAAAAAAGACTCTCAGCATATTGCTTTACAAGATATTTTAGATTCAATTGCAGAGTTGCGTTATTATAGGCAGCATTTTTTGACTCTTTAAATTCTGAACTTTTTCGCGGATAAATTTTTTATTTTTTAAGAATTGCGAAAAGGTGTCGATGGTGGGAGTGAGTTTTCTATTTCTATTTCTATTTCTGTTCTTTCTTGGCTAGTAGCAGGTCGTTTTCTGGGATGATATAAGAAAGTTTCTTCTGCGCCTGATAAAGGAGGCGGTTCGCTATCTATAACTACTTCTATTTCTTCATGGCTTGAAAGGGCAGCTTGTTTTTCATCTCTTCGATAATATTCTTCTTCAAGAGTTGGAAAAAAACGAGGGGGAGGAGAAAGAGGTTCTTCATCACTTTCTACTTCTATTTCTATTCCTAGTTGGTTTTCAGAAGTATTTTCCTCTTTAAAAAAAGTCTGGACAGTGTTTGCTTCTAAGGAGAATTGGCATCGAGGCGACGATGTTTGTGTTTTAGAGGCTTCTTTTTTTAATAATGTAGTGAAAATCGTATGAAATTCCCTACGATTCTGAGGTAGCTCGTGGTATTTTACAATATGTTCTATTCTGAAATAAAGCATGATTTTTGCGTGATATTGAGGATTTGTTCTGATGATATTGATGTCGGATAAAGGGAGATGAGGCAAAATTTCATTGCAGAGAAAAAATGAAAAATCATTACTTTTTTCTGCTTCTTCAATTATTTTTTTTGCGATTTCTGACAATTTATTTTTTGCATCTTCTTTAATTTTTTTTTCTACGATTTTTTCTTCTTTTTCGGTTTTGTCTTCTTCCTCTTCTTCTTCTATCGGTGGAGGGCTCGTAAAAATTTCCGAGGTGTACACTCGAATCTGGCTTATGAAATCATAGATTAACTGAATTTGTGTTTCTGTGATCATATATGTAAAAAAATTAAATGAATTTAATCTTTCCATTCTAACACTTCTCTTATTAACGGAATATGAATTTTTTTGCTATAAATTAAGTATTGATATTATTTTTTTAAAAGGTGAGAGCAATGCGTTATGAACGTTTTGTCTTTGTAGTATTGGCGCCACTAGCTAGGAACGCCAAAGTTTTACAAACCAGGCGTTTGAGAAATTCTTCGATAATGGGACATGTTGATAATAACAGTGGGGAATATATTTCATGTGCTGACTATGAGGAGGCAGCTAAATCATGTGCTGAGGATGGTTTATAAGCATTCTTTCAAAAGATTCAACGGAAAATGATCGGATTAAAGAGATATCTCGAAAAGAAGGTTCTTTTTGAAGAAGCTTATCACCTTCTAAATCAGCAAAGAGTTAAAGAAGCGATGATAGAACAAGTGTGTATTAAATCTTATCCTAATCCTAGACTTGGGATATAGAAGTTTAACGTTGCAGAGAAATATTTTTCTCTTCTGCGTGGGGCTGATTGAATCGTTCTTCGATGCGTTCAGCGGTGAGCCTGACTAGTTCTTCGAAAGAAAGACTCCCAGCTTCTACAACGACAGCTGTCATTTTAGATTTAGGTCCATCGACAGGTATTTTTATTGTGGCAGCGCGCAGGCGCATTTTTCGTAGTTCGGCACAAAAAGCTTGTAAGCGTTCTTCCTGTTCTTGTTCAGAAAGAGGTTTGTCGCTGGATTGCAGAGTGATTTCAAAGTGAGTGCGTGAGGTGGGTTGTTTAGGATCGTCAGTTCTTGTGGGGCGTACTGCGTAAGTTACTAAACTTCTAGTGTTTGCTAACTGTGTTGATGTTATGCCTGACATCAATGTTAATCTAACAGGGTCAAAAAATTGATGTAACCTACGGAACATAAAATCTTCTCCATGCAACCATAAATGATAAAAACCCCGCATTATGCGGGGTTTTTATCGAGTGAAATTACATCATACCGCCCATACCACCACCCATGCCGCCCATGTCGCCAGCACCTGCATGTGAATGGTCTTCTTTCTTAGGTAGATCAGCTATCATGCATTCTGTTGTGATCATCAAACCTGCAACAGAAGCTGCATTTTGTAATGCAGTGCGCGTGACTTTTGTGGGATCTAAGATGCCCATTTCAATCATGTCACCATATTCGCCTGTACTTGCGTTATAGCCAAAATTACCTGAATTAGCACGAATCTTCTCAACCACAACAGAAGATTCAGCACCTGCATTTGCTACGATTTGACGTAAAGGTGATTCCATTGCACGGCAAGTTAATATAATGCCGACATTTTGATCTTCGTTGTCACCTTTCAAGTTTTTAATGGCTTGCAATGCACGAATCAATGCAACACCACCGCCTGGAACAACGCCTTCTTCAACCGCTGCACGTGTTGCATGCAAAGCGTCTTCTACGCGTGCTTTTCGTTCTTTCATTTCAACTTCTGTCGCTGCACCAACTTTAATAACAGCCACACCGCCTGAAAGTTTTGCTACACGTTCTTGCAGCTTTTCTTGATCATAAGTGGAGGTGGTTTCTTCGATTTGAGCGCGAATTTGTTCGACACGCGCTTTAATGTCGGTTGGAGAACCGGCACCATCGATGATAGTGGTGTTGTCCTTTGTTATTAAAATACGTTTTGCAGAGCCTAAGTCATCTAATTTTGCTGCTTCCAAAGAAAGACCGACTTCTTCTGCAATGACATTGGCACCTGTGAGAATAGCAATGTCTTGTAACATCGCTTTTCGGCGATCACCAAAACCAGGAGCCTTCACAGCGCATACTTTTACAATGCCACGAATGGTGTTAACCACGAGAGTTGCTAAAGCTTCACCTTCAACGTCTTCTGCGATGATTAATAAAGCGCGACCTGCTTTTGCAACACCTTCTAAAATAGGTAACATTTCACGAATATTACTGATTTTCTTGTCAACCAATAGAATATAAGGTTGTTCCAATTCGCAACTCATGTTTTGTTGGTTGTTGATGAAGTAAGGAGAGATATAACCACGATCAAATTGCATGCCTTCTACTGTCGTTAATTCATTTTCAAGGCTATTGCCATCTTCAACCGTAATAACACCTTCTTTACCTACTTTAGTCATGGCTTGTGCGATGATATTACCAATCGCTTCGTCTGAGTTTGCAGAAATCGTGCCAACTTGTGCGATGGATTTGTCATCTTTGCAAGGTTTGGAAAGTTTCTTTAAGGCTTCAACTGCTGCTGTAACAGCTTTATCAATCCCTCGTTTCAAATCCATAGGATTCATACCAGCGGCAACGGCTTTGATACCTTCGGTTAAAATAGCTTGCGCTAATACGGTTGCAGTGGTTGTGCCATCGCCTGCCGCATCTGATGTTTGTGAAGCCACCTCTTTCACCATGAGTGCGCCCATATTTTCATGTTTGTCTTCTAATATAATTTCTTTTGCAACAGAGACCCCGTCTTTTGTGACAGTGGGTGCGCCAAATGATCTATCTATAACAACATTGCGACCTTTCGGGCCTAATGTAATTTTCACTGCGTTTGCAAGTTTGGTAACACCTGCCAGCATTGATTGTCTTGCTTCGTCTGAATAACGTAATTCTTTTGCCATAGTTATATCCTCAATGATAAATTAAAAAATTAGTCGATGATCGCCATAATGTCTTCTTCGCGTAATACAAGGAATTTTCGAGCGTCAATCTCGATTTCACTACCTGAATATTTTCCGAAAAGAATGTTATCACCTTTCTTAACATCTAGTATGCGGGTGTCGCCATTGTCTAAGCGTCTGCCTGGGCCGACAGCTACGACTTTAGCTTTGCTTGGTTTTTCTGCGGCATTATCAGGAATAACAATACCACCTGCTGATGTTCGTTCTGTTTCAAGTCGTTGAACAATGACACGATCCCCTAAGGGACGAAGGTTGATGCTTTCAGACATGTTTTACTCTCCTTATTTAGGGCATTTCTTTTTAGAGATACCCTTATGCTATGTGAAGATTTCAATCTTGAAAAAGAGAGGCTTTTTGAAAAGCTTGGCACTCTCGTTTTTAGACTGCTAATGATAATCCACCCAGAATTACTGTCAAGATATTTTCATTCTGGGTACCTAAATTAAAATGGGCGGTTGTATCTGGTTTTCAAGTGATTTTTCAAGTAGCCTCAGAATTTATGTCTTTTAACGAGGGGAAGTTCATGAAGAAGGGGTGGATAGTAGGGATACTTTATTTTTTTATGGCTTTAGGGCATGCGGCCCAAGGGGCTTTGCCGGCAAGCCAAGCGTTTGAATTTTCAGGAAAACAAGAGGGGGCAAAAGTCATTTTACAATGGAATATTGCGCCGGGTTATTATCTTTATAAAGAACATTTTAAATTTGAATTGATGCCAGAGGGGGCTATTCCTCTAGGAAAAGTGCTATTTCCTTCTGCGATACAGAAACAGGATAAATTTTCAGGTAAGCATCAAGTCTATGCTAAACAACTTAAATTAGTTGTGCCGTTAAGCGATGCTTTAACGAATAAAAGTAAATTGCAAGTAACCTATCAAGGCTGTTCTGAAAAAGGGTTTTGTTATCCTCCCATGAAACAAGTCATTTCGCTTGATGGTGTAGAAAAAGAGGCGGGTTTAAAAAACATAAGTGAAGCCAAAGAGAGTTTCTCAGAAAGAATGATGTTGTTTTTTCAAGAAGGCGGCGTGTTTGTTTTATTATTAGGGTTTTTCGGTTTTGGTATTTTACTGAGTTTTACACCTTGTGTGTTGCCCATGATCCCGATTTTATCGAGCATTATTCTGGGACAAGAAGGCAAGCTGGGTACATTCCGTAGTTTTTCTCTTTCACTCTTGTATGTGTTAGGCATGTCCATTGCCTATGCGATAGCGGGTGTGTTGGCAGGGTTGGCGGGTAGTCATTTACAAGCGTATATGCAATGTCCCTTGGTTTTAACGACCTTCAGTATTTTATTTATTATTTTAGCTTTATCTTTATTTGGATTATTTGATTTGCGCCTACCTTCTTTTTTGCAACACCATGCGACACATTTAAGTAATAAACAAAAAAGTGGAAGTTTTATTGGTGCTTTTTTCATGGGGTTTTTATCTATTTTAATTGTGTCACCGTGTGTGAGTGCGCCTCTGGTGGCAGCATTAAGTTTGATTAGCCAGCGTGGAAATTTAGTTTTAGGTGGTTTCGCATTATGGATCATGGGATTAGGGATGGGTCTGCCTTTATTGTTGTTAGGTACGTTTGGCCCACGCTTGTTACCGAAAACGGGGAAATGGATGCACGTGGTGAAGGCATTTTTTGGTGTCATCATGTTGGGTTTAGCGATCACTTTAATTTCTCGTTTCCTGCCTGAGTTTATTTCTTTGGTGCTATGGGGTGGTTTATTGATTATTACAGCGATCAATATGGGGATTTTTACGCCGCTACCCAACCGTGGTATAGAGCGTGCTTGGCAGGGTGTTGCTTACATTTTATTTGTCTACGGCATTATTTTATTAGTGGGTGCGGCGCAAGGAAATGGTAATCCTTTAATGCCTTTGAAAAAAGAAAAGAAGACCTTTGAAAAATCAGATTTAAGTTTTCATATTGTTAAAACGCCTGAAGAGTTATCGAGGGCGCTTTCAAAGGCAAAAGGGCATTATGCCATGATAGATTTTTCTGCCAAGTGGTGTATGTCATGCAAGCAAATGGAAGCATTTACTTTTACAAACCGAGCTGTGCAAGAAAAATTGAAAAATCTTGTTTTGATCAAAGCGGATATTTCATCTGTGAATGAGGCAACGACGCGCATGCAAAAAAAATATGATGTTATTGCACCGCCCACGCTTTTATTTTTCAATCCTGCCGGTAAATTTTTAAAAGAAAAAACGCTCGTGGGTGAGGTGGATGCGGATAAACTTTTAAAAAGTTTAGAGACCTTAGAATGATTTTTTATGGATGTGATTGGATTCCAGGATGTTTGTTGCAAAAACTTATAATGTAGTTATACTGTAAATATGAAAAATATTATATTTGAATGGGACCCTATTAAGGCGTCCATTAATAAGCAAAAACATCGCATTACATTTGAAGAAGCAAAAACGATATTTTATGACGAAAACGCGATTATTATTCATGATCCAGGGCATTCTGATGATGAAGATAGGTTCGTCATGTTAGGATTGAGTGCGATCCTACGCATGCTGATTGTAGTTCATTGTTATCGGAAAGAAGAGAAGATTATACGTATTATTTCAGCCAGGAAAGCAACTAAAAAGGAATTAACTTATTATGGTGATAGTTTATGAAAAAAGAATATGATTTTTCGAAAGCGAAAAAAAATCCTTATATTCATGATCTGAAAAAGCAAATTACCATCAGGCTTGATGTTGATACAATCGATTATTTTAAACAGCTATCTAAAGATAATGAAATTCCTTATCAAACACTTATTAATTTTTATTTACGTGATTGTGCGAAAAAACACAAAAAATTCCATACTGAATGGACCCCATAATCAAATAAGATACGATGCTAGAAAATCCTCCTGTGCAAGAGAAAGGGAAATTATAGGTAATTTTAAATTTATCCCCTACAGAGAACTTAACTCCAAGAAAAGGCGCAGTTAATAGTTTGTTAATCTTTTTAGTCTGGTTTCGCTCTACAATATTTTCTCATTTTTATAATCATGATATAGAGAGATTTTTATGCCAAACGAATCTGAAATAAATGAAAAAGCACAAGAAGTAGGTATCCAAGATTTGCCTGACGAGCTGTTAATAGAAATTCTCTCACAACTGTCATCAGACTGTCATCAGAAGAGATAGAAAAGCTAGTAAAAGCGGTGCGTCCTGAAAAAAAATCACGACAGAATGATTTTTTTGCCCTCGGATTTTTTGCCAGTCAACCTATTTTATTAAAACTCCTAGAACATATTGCGCACGCTGAAAAAGAGGATGTAGCAGCAGCAGAGAGACTACTAGAAAGCTATCCGGAACTTCTTTATATGTTTTCTAATGTGATGGATTATTCTTTAAGGAAATTTCCAAAAGTAAGCGCTCTACAACGTTTTGGTATCCCCTGGAATCTCCATCCTCAGGTCTTGGTTTTTCTTCCGCTGTTATACGTGCCAATTGGCCCTGTGCCCACAAACGCCCAGAGGTGGGTCCAGCGGGCAGTTCAGTGGCGGCAAAGGAGGCTTGGAAGAAACTTGGAAATTATACTGAGGATTATCAGAAGTTAAGAGATGAAGATTTGCAAGCGTTGGCGGTTTGTGCGTATCAGCCAGAGTTTGCTTTGGACTTAGCAGCTTACGACTGCTTATGCGAAGTGAGAGACCGACAGATGCAAGAGTTTAAAGATTGGTTAAAGCAGGAAGTCGAGCAAACATCCAAGCTTGCAGCACGTTCTTCTTGTTCTTGATGTGTACTTATGCACAATCCAACTAACATTTTTTTCTCTAAGAATTTTTAAATTTTATTTTAAAAAATCCCCATTAATCCTGCGATCAGACCAAAAAGAGAGGTTGCACCCAGGATAATCCCTGTGAACACGGCATATTTTCCTTTTAGTCGATAAGGTTCAGGTAAAGTTTTCCAAGCAAGCATATATAAAAATCCTAGAACGATCGGAAGCAAGAGGGCGTTCATTACTTCCACGGCTACGCTGAGTTTCACAAGGTTGATCCCCGAGGCAACAACTAAGCCACCTGCAATGAGTGTTAAGGTGTAAACACCATAAAACCAAGGGGCTTCCAAGGGATGATCTTGCAAAGAACGACGGTATCCTAAAATTTCTCCCAATCCCCAAGCCGCTGTCAGCGACACCACAATGGTAGCCACCAGAGAAGCGCCGATCATGCCTAAAGAAAAAAGTAATTTTCCTACTGCATCACCTAAGGTGGGTGTGAGAGCATTTGTAATATCTTGTACTGTGTTTAATGAGCCTGGGTGCGTTTTTCCTAATGACGCTGCTGTCGTAATTAATACGGCCGCCATAATAAGTTGTGTGATGAAGGCGCCGATGGCGGTATCCCAGCGGGCAATCTTTAAATGTTTGGCAGATAAACCTTTATCTAATAAAGCAGATTGTTGATAGAAGATCATCCACGGCATGATGACTGCGCCAATATTTCCTGCCATGAGATAAAGAAAATTTTGATTGTGCCAAGGAATTTGAATCAATTGTGTTTTAATTTCAGATAAGGAAGGATGGGCTTTGAATGCAACCCATAAAAAAACAAGTTCAAATGCGCCGATGCAAAGCGCAATTAATTCGACGGAGCGGTAGGTGCCTGTCCAAGCGATGAAGATTAAAAATAATAAAGTGAGTGTCATGGTTTTTCTAACAGGGATATCTGCTAAAGCACCTACGCTGGCTAATCCACTGAGCTCAGTAATAATGGCGCCCACACAACAAACCAATAAAGTAGAAACTGAAATCCACGCCCAGAAAGTGCCAAATTCTTTTTTTATCAACTCACCATGGCCTTTGCCCGTCACTAAGCCCAGCCTGACAGTGAGCTCTTGAGTAATAAAAAGAATGGGCATTAAAATGAATTGCAAAAATAAAAGTTTATAACCCCATATTGCGCCGCTTTGTGCCGCAACAATCACGCTGCCTGCATCGGTATCTGCAAGCATGACGACAATGCCTGGCCCAAAGATAGATAAATAAGTTAAGCAAGTAGATAAATGTTTCCTTTTTAAAAAAAATTTCATTATGTGTATTGTTCCGCAACAAAATGCCAATTGACTAAATTCCAAAATTGCTCGACATATTTAGGGCGTGCGTTGCGATAATCAATATAATAAGCGTGTTCCCAAACATCGCAGGTGAGCAAGGCTTTTTTATTTTCGGTTAAAGGTGTGGCTGCATTGCTTGTTCCTTTCAG
>MGYM01000003.1:24712-25950 GCA_001801745.1 Gammaproteobacteria bacterium RIFCSPLOWO2_02_FULL_38_11 | reverse complement strand
TCAGGCTCACTTTTAGAAGGGGGGGCCATGCAATGCCAATAAAAGGTGTGATTCCAAACTTGAGCCGCATTATTGAAAAGGGGGCCATTGGCTTTTTTGATGATTTCTTCAAGAGATAAGTTCGCAAATTCTGTGTTTTGGACTAAATTATTAAGATTGTTGACATAAGCTTGATGATGTTTCCCGTAGTGATATTCTAGCGTTTCGCGTGAAATAAAGGGAGCGAGCGCGTCCATGGAATAAGGTAAGGGGGGAAGGGTGTGGGTCATGATAATATTCTCCATGTGTTTTCGGATCCTTGATTCTACAAAAAAAAAATATAATTTATAATCCCCTGGGCGTATCTCTAAAGGTTTTCTCGATGCGAAAAAAGAGGGGATTGAGACAAATTCTTCGAAAATTTGAGGATAATATCGGGAATATTTGACGAAAATTTTCGAAAAATTTGGCCAATCCTACTCTTTTTGTAGCCGAGAAAAATCTTTAGAGACACGCCCTGATTTGAGTTTTTTTAAGTTTTTAAATGAAATAAATCGGAAAGGAGAGATGATGCAGTGTCCCATCAAATGTTTTAACAAGTGTATTTCGGTCTTATCCCCTCGGGTTGTGAGTGCTATTTCTTTTATTTGTCTTATTGGGTTATTAGGTTTTTCGAGGTATTTACAAACCGTAAAAGATTTAGAACCTTGCGCACTTTGTATAGTGCAACGACTTGCATTTATGGGGTTGGCTGTTTTATTTTTTATTGATGTTATTTTTCCTCGTTGGTTTGTACGGCGTGTTCTGCATATTATTTTAAGTGTTGTGTTTGTGGGTGTGGGAATGCTAGCTGCGTTAAGGCAAGTGTGGTTGATGCACCATGTTTCTGCAGAAAAAATCGCAAGTTGCGAAGCCGATTTGTATTACATGATCCAGTATTTGCCGTTGAAAGAAACCATCATGCAAATTATACGAAGCCCAGGAAACTGTAGCAAAGAGGCATGGTATTGGCTTGGATTAAGCTTACCTGCTTGGTCTTGCCTGGGGCTTCTGTTTTTTTTAGCCGTGGCTATATGGGTGAATATTCACGGTAGCGCCGAACGCGCTTTGGCGGGCAATCTGAAATGAAAAACTTCTCGAAAAATGCTCATGTATTATTGTATACACTGCGCTTTTTCTCGAAATTTTTCATTTCACCTTGCCTCACCCAAACGCGTTCACTTGAATTCGAGTATACGTTGTGAACGTTTATCTTTATG
>MGYM01000003.1:0-24657 GCA_001801745.1 Gammaproteobacteria bacterium RIFCSPLOWO2_02_FULL_38_11 | reverse complement strand
TGAGCAATACAAAGTTAAAAGACGTGAGAAAGTTTTATGGGTTGGGCGCTTGATCGTGCCTGTTGTCCAACGGTTGATGGTGATCAGCGAAACTTGCAACTCTTTTGCGATACTGGTTTTGGTAAATAACCTTGTTGCAAGTATTTGCTGGACGATGTACTGGGTTACAGGGGGAAGCGGTCTGGGAATGATTTCTTCAGAAGGTGTTATGTAGTCAAAGGTTTTATTCATATCACATCCTTATGTTTTCTAATTAAAATTTGTCGTCCGTGAAAAAAGCCATTTTTGTTTTATGGCTGTGTTGCGCTCACTATTTAATTAACCCCCTTTAGTTTCTATAGAGGCTTTTCTACTTTTCCACGTGCGACTAATTATTACGTGTATGCGTACGTTTAAAATTTATCAGGTGAAGGGGCAGTCAATACAAATTAGGTTGTCACGCAAGTAACTTATCAAGTATCAGCTTTACATTGATGAGAGCAGTCTAGTTGTGGCTCCTATTCATTTCACTTCCTCTTCTTGTGCGAGAAGATTTGTATGTCCAATTTGTAATGATAGTTTGTTATGAATAGTAACTAGAGATCAATGGTGAAGCTTTCAGTTATGTTTGCATTGACTGCCGGAAAAGGAATTAAGCCTTAACTCAATTTATCTGTCAATGAATTTTTTAAATTTTTTTTTTAGGATATTTTATGGATAAATTTTTTTTTCAACTGAATTATTTTTAGTGTTTTTGAGGTGGAAAATAGTGAAAAGCTTACATACAGGCTTGCGATTTTCGACTAACTGGGTATGATATGTCCCTTCAATGGGTCGTTAGCTCAGTCGGTAGAGCATCGGACTTTTAATCCGCTGGTCCCGCGTTCGATTCGCGGACGACCCACCAAAAAGATTAGTCAACAGGTAATTTCTTAAAGTGACGTAGTTTTTTCCCCTATCTTCTTAAGGCACCTCTAAAAATTGCCTTTTTGCGTTATAACTTTGTTGCATTCATTTTTTAAATGCTTATTTACTTCTGTAAACTGCACTTTAAAAAATTCGTGCGCCTCGTCTATCATACAAAATTTCTAATTTTTAGAATCGCCTTCTTTACGTCCCCCTCACACACGAAGTGAGGTAGGGACGAGAAAAAACAAACTTAATCATTGAAATTTAATTTGATTTGTACCAGAGAACCATAAATTTTATCCTCTTGCTTTAAAGGAGAAATATTGCTGGGCTCAGGCTGCGGTATTGCTGGGGGTTTGATATATAACTGTGAACCATCGACAAACAACTGACGAAAAAGCGGAGTCGGTACACTTTCTATTTTAACAACAACAAAATTCCTATCCTTCATTTGTTTTTCAGGATCAATGATTAACAGCGTGCCTTTGGGAAATTGGGGTTCGGCTGAAGTATCATAAACACGTAATGCAAAACTCTTGTCACTGACAGGAATATCACAAAAAATATTTTCTGTTGCCGATGGACCATTTTGTTTTTCAGACCAGGGAATAATGTCTTCCCAGGAAATTAAAGGAATCTCTTTGAGATGTGCATGTCGCGCAGAATCAAAAGGATGTAGGCCAGGAATAGTTTGTGTTCCTCGTAATTGCTCTAAGGTGATTCCAAAATATTCTGCAATGGGAGTAAGCGAGGATAAATGCGGTCTGGGACTTGTGCCTGTGACGATTCGATGTACTGTGGGTTGTGGTAATTTCACTCTTCGTGCTAACTCTGCCGTTCTTATCTTAGCTTCAAACATCAAACGAGAAAGAATCTCGCTGATGCAGATAACGTTTTCCATAGAACCTCCCTTAATGTTCCAATCATAAATATCTATGCCTATGATTAAATATAGCTTAATTTTTTTATTGTGCCTAAATGATACATTCAGGAAGATAATTTGTCAGTATGTTTATTCAAAGTGTGTCGAATATAATATTCAATCGTTTTTTTCAATCCTGTTTCAAAAGAAATTTTAGGTTCCCAGCCTAGCGATTGAATTTTTTTAATGGATAAAGCGTAACGCCAATCATGACCAAGACGATCTGTTACAAATTGAATTTGTTTTTCGTAGGAAAGGGGTGAAGGACTTATTTTATTGAGTGTGTGACAGATGAAATAAGAAAGATCGAGATTACTCCATTCATTCATTGATCCAATATTATAATTTTCTCCGATTATTCCATGACGCAGAATATGTAATATGCCGCTGCAATGATCTTCAACGTAAAGCCAATCTCTTTTGTTTTTTCCATCGCCGTAAATAGGAATGATTTTGTTTTTTAAACAAGCGTTAATGACGGTCGGAATAAATTTTTCTGAATGTTGAAAGGGGCCATAATTATTCGAACAATGTGTGAGTGTGCAAGGAAGATGATAAGTGTGTTGATAAGCGCGTACGAGATGATCGCTACCTGCTTTACTTGCAGAATAAGGTGAATTAGGACGATAAGGATCATTTTCCGTTGTTAAAGGGTCAGATTCGTTTAATTCGCCAAACACTTCGTCCGTGGAAACATGGTGAAAACGACAATTTTCTTGAGTCCCTTTTTTTTCATTTAAAAAATAATGACGTGCGGCTTCTAATAATGTAAATGTGCCCACTAAATTTGTTTGTATAAAATTATCAGGGGTGTTGATCGAACGATCCACGTGACTTTCTGCAGCAAAATGTACGATCGTGTCAATGTTGAATTTTTTTAAAAGTGTTTCAATGAGGGGTTTATCGCAAATATTGCCTTTCACGAAATGATAGCTTGGATGTGAAACTTTTTGTAAATGTTCAAGTGAAGCAGCGTAGGTTAAGGCATCTAAATTTACGATCGTGCATTCAGGCAAATGTTTTTCTAAATAATAAATGAAATTTGCACCAATAAAACCTGCGCCACCGGTAATGAGAATATGTTTTGGATGATAAATCATTTATGTGTCTCGTAATAAAGTGTTGATGATGGAGGGCAGAGATGTGCGCCAAAGAGGTTGTGTTAAGCTAAAATGATCATGTATTTTTTTGCAATTCAAAACAGAGAAAGCAGGGCGTTTTGCAAGGCAAGGGTAATGATCGGTTGCTGTGATTTCAATCGGTAGCTTGGCTGCTTCAAAAATGGTTTTTGCAAAATTATACCATGAGACTGCTTCAGCGCTGCAAAAATGATAAATGCCCCAAGGGGTTTCTCCAAGAAAAATAGCTTGGATGATTTGATGTAATGCCTTGGCAATATCCAAAGCGGCAGTGGGGCAGGTGATTTGATTATTCACGACAGATAAACTGCTGTGTTCTTTTGCCAAGCGCAATAAGGTTTTTACAAAATTAATTTTTATCGCACTAAAAACAGCACTCACACGTAAAATAAGATGTTGCTTATGTGAGTTTTGAATGGCACGCTCGCCTTCTCGTTTTGTATAACCATAATAATTTATAGGATAGGTCTCATCTGTTTCAAGGTAACTTTCTTTTTTTTCACCTGAGAAAACATAATCTGTTGAAAGATGGATAAGAGGAGTATTAGCTTTTGCGCAGAGTTTTGCGAGATTTTCAGGGCCCGTGCAATTGACTTTAAAAGCCTGCTCTTTTTCTTTTTCTGCTTTATCAACGTTTGTGTAAGCGCTGGTGTTAAGTACAAGATCTGGTGATTTTTCTAAAAATGTTTTTTCTAAAAGAGCATAGTTCGTAACATCTAAGCTGGCATGATCATAAGCGTGCACAATGATATGCTGTTTTTTATCATTTAAAAAAGCCTGTCCAACTTGTCCGTTTGCACCAATTAGTAATACTTTCATTTTTGAAGATCTTCAAAAAGCGGTAAATCCTCAAGAGGGATATTTTTTAAAAGAGGAAAAGCATTATCTTTGGGTGAAAGCAATGGATGTGTGATAGGCCATTGGATTTTCAAAGCAGGATCATTCCACAAAATACCTTTTTCGGTTTCAGGATGATAGTAGTCTGTGCATTTATAAACAAAATCTACCTCGTCTGATAAAGCACAAAACCCATGTGCAAATCCGGGTGGGATATAAAGTTGCTGATGTTCCATATCATCTAAAATAAAAGAAAAGTTTTTTCCGAAAGTGGGTGAGCCTCTTCGAATATCTACAACCACATCAAAAGCGCTGCCGTGTGATACATAGACTAACTTTCCTTGTGCGAAAGGGAGTTGATAATGCAAACCACGAATCACATTTTTTTTGGAATGCGATATATTGTCTTGTACGAAGTGCGCAAGAATGCCTTTTTTTTCATAACGTTCTTTATGAAAACTTTCTAAGAAAAGACCTCGTTCGTCAGTGAAGATCGTGGGTTTAAATAGTAATAATTTCATGGTCGGTCACTAAGTTTAATAAATATTTTCCATAGTCGCTGCTTGAGATAGCTTTGGCTAAAGATAAAAGTTGTGTCGTGGAAATATATTCTTTACGCCAAGCGATTTCTTCAGGGCATCCAATTTTCAAACCTTGTCGACATTCTAAGACTTGAATGAAATTCGCTGCGTCTAGAAGTGCGTCGGCAGTGCCTGTGTCTAGCCAAGCAGTGCCACGGGTAAGTTTGATGAGTTGGAGTTGTTTTTGTTGTAAATAATAATTATTAATGTCTGTGATCTCTAATTCACCACGTGCAGAAAAGGGGAGTTGTTTTGCGATGTTAATGACTTGATTATCATAAAAATATAAACCAATAACGGCATAATTAGAGGGGGGCGTTTTGGGTTTTTCAATGATGCGAGTGGGATTTTGATTTTCGTCAAATTCAACCACGCCATAACGTTCAGGATCACGCACATAATAACCGAAAATAGTACTGCCTTGGGTGAGCGAGGTACATTTTTGTAAGGTGTTTGAAAGACCTTCTCCATAAATTAAATTATCACCCAAGATTAAGCAGACAGTGTCATTCCCAATAAAAGATTCTCCTAAAATAAAAGCGTGTGCAATACCTTGAGGTGAGCTTTGTGTTTGATAGGTGAGGCGAATGCCCAAGGAGAGCCCATCGCCCAACATGCGTTGAAACAAAGGTAAGTCATAAGGGGTGGTGATGATGAGAATGTCGCGAATGCCGGCCAACATCAAGGTGGAAAGCGGATAATAAATTAAAGGTTTGTCATAGATAGGGAGGAGTTGCTTACTCATGCTAATCGTTGCAGGAAAAAGTCGTGAACTTTTACCTCCAGCCAGAATGATCCCCTTCATATATACATCCCAACTCATTTTTAAAAAGTCCCGATCATATCGGATAATTGAAATCAAGTATATAATCCAGGGCTTTTTAAGAAGGGAAATTAAAAGGAAAATTAAATGGCAGGATCTCTGGTTACAATTTTAATTCCAAATTATAAAACGCTGGCGTTAACAAAATTATGTTTGCGTTTAATACGCAAAAATACAGATTTATCCAAGATCACCGTGATTGTTATTGATAATGATTCTCAAGATGAATCTTTAGATTATTTAAGAAAATTAACCTGGATTGATTTGATTGAACGCCCTACAGTGGCAGGGGAGCCGGGATTTCAAGCGCATGCAGCAGCGCTTGATCTTGGCTTGTTGCGTACGACGACGCCGTATGTATTATCCATCCATACAGATACTTTTGTAAAAAATCCGCAGTGGCTTGAGTTTCTGATTTCTGAAATTGAAAAAAGTCCGCGTATTGCAGGGGTGGGTTCTTGGAAATTGGAATCCAAGTCTTTTTATCAGCGTATTTTAAAATCCATGGAAAGTCATTTTCAAAAAAATTATTACAAATTAATTAATAAAAAAAACCATGCCTTAGAAGGGGTGGGGAAGAATTATTTTTATTTGCGCAGCCATTGTGCGATGTATCGTACGGATCTATTGCATGAGTTAGGATTGAATTTTTCAGAAGAGGGAGAGGTGGCAGGGAAGTTGTTGCATCGAAGATTATTGGACGCAGGCTATGAAATGCGTTTTTTAGAAAGTAAGATTTTGATAAATTATATTGAACATATCAATCATGCGACGATGGTATTAAACCCAGCGCTTCAAATTAAAACACGTGACACGAAAGGTTTAAAGCGTATTCAAGAAAGCTTAGATCGTTTGAATGCGCAAACCATTTTTATAAATGATCAGTTTGATCAGATGAGGAGTGATAAATGAAAAAAGGATTTTTTTATTTTTTAATTTTTATTTTAATGGCTTGGCAGCGTTTTTCTTTTGCTGTTCCCACGCTTAACGACATGGAGACGATGTCTTATTCTTCTGATCCCTGTTCTATGGAAGGGATGTTAGAGTTAGTTAATCGTCCGACGGTTTCAGACAGTCCTTGTGTTGTCAGCCCGGGACGTGTGTTGTTAGAGAGCGGCTTTCAATACTTGAATTTACGTACCGTGACAAATGTGCGTGGAGAGGGCACAGGCTATCTGTATCCTCAAGCAGAGATTCGTTATGGATTTCGAGGTGAAAACGAAGCATTTGTTATTTTGCCGAATATCACATCGCAAACCAATCCTGATGAAACGGGTTTGGGAGTGATGTCTTTGGGTATGAAGCATGAAACATTGCATTTTAGGAAAGGGGTTTTTTCTTTGGAAGGGGTGGTGACGCCGCCGTCGGGAAATATGCTTTTTGGGAGCTCTAAAGGGGGTCTCATGGCCAATGGCATTGTGACTTACCTTTGGGATCAAGAATGGAGTTTGTTGGGGATGTTAGGTGCGGGCGTGCAGTCCTTATCTTATAAGTCTGGAGGAAGTAGTTTTTTTACGGTGAATCCAGATGTGGTGTTAACCTGGCAACCGCTAAAATCAGTGGCATTGTACGGTGAGGTTTATGGGCAGTCGAGCACGGGCCCGGGACAAGGTGCAGGATGTAATGCCGATGCAGGTATTCAATATCTTTTCACAAAAGACATTGAATTAGATTTAGAAGGCGGCGTCCGTGTTTCGGGGGAATTAGGCGGGTTTAATCGTTATGTAGGTGTCGGTTTTGGAATTTTATTTTAAAATTAAAAAATTTTATTTCAGGGCAGCTCTAAAAATTAAAGTCATGAATTTACTCTGTAGGGGACAATAAATAAGAATTTAGTAAAACGGTCTTTTATGTCTGGTAGAAATAACTATTCACAATATTTTTTTCAAATATCTACCACAAAAGCTCCCTTCTCCCCTTTTTTTAAAGGAGAGAGGGTGCCCGAAGGGCGGGTGAGGGGTTTTGAAAATAAAAAAAGAGAAGAAAATTTTTTGTTTTCCACTCATCCGGCGCTTCGCGCCACCTTCTCCCACAAGGGGAGAAGGGAAGTTATGAGTAATTTTAAAATTGTCTCCTACAGAGATGAATTTAATTTTTAGAAACGTCCCTTAGCTTATCTTAAGCATGTTTATGTTAAAATAAGCGCATTAAAGAATTTTAGGGGATTATTATATTATGCGTGATAAGTATCATTTTTCGGGTCGTTACTATTCTGGTTTGGGTTATGGCAGTGGGAGTAGTGGTGACGGTTGGGCCTGGTTGGTATTAGGGCTTCTTCTCTCATTCGTTTTTGGTATTGTTACGCTTTATGATGCGGTTGAAGATCTGAAAAACAGAAAACGCTATTTAGACGCCCTATTTAAAATCGTTTTTGTGTTAGGGGGCATGGCCGGCGGTGTTTTATTAGGATTGTTTCTGGGGAGTTTATCTCCCTATGGTTTTGCTGCCATTCTCCTAGGTTTTTTTGTGGGATTGTGTTTGGGCGGTGGTTTAGGCGGCTTATTGGGGAATCTTGCCGCTTGGGTAACAGCGATGTGTTGTGACGATTTTCGTCGCAATTCTTATGGGAAAGTTGATGTTGGCGAACGGCTTTCAGATCCTTATTCTGGTTATGAAAACGGTGATGATGTTCAATTTCCCCCGGTTTCTTCTTCTTATGCAAGTGTTATTGGGGGGGCTGCGAATCCTTTCCCTGCGAGACCTGCCGATGATGATGCGGCTGATAGTGTTGTAAAGGGGGGGCCTCAATACCCATATCCGTTTTCTTCTGCACCATCTTACTCAGGTTATTCTTATCGTCAATAAAACCGCGTTTCTCCTGCAGGCCGGGTTTTAAATCGCTTGTATTGCCAGAGATATTCTTCTGGGGATTTGAGTATGGCGGTTTGGAGTAATTGATTGATGCGTGAGGCATCTTCGAAAAGATCATCGGAAGGGAAGTTTTCGCAAGGAGGATGAAAATAAAGATCATACCCCGGCTTGTCTTTCTTTCTGTAAAAAAAACAAGGAATGATTTTGGCATTGGCCATTTTTGCGATGCGTGATGTGCCCGTGACGGTGGCGGTGGGTATTCCAAAAAAAGGGGCAAATACACTGTTTTTGACACCATGATCACTGTCAGGCGCATACCACACTATTTTTTTATTTTTTAAAATTTTTACCATTTTTCGAATATCATCTCGTGGAATAATGTCAGCATAATGTTTTTTTCGATAATGAAAAATAATTCTGTCTAGTATTTTTATTTTTTGTGGGCGATACATCACGGCAAACTCAAGATGTTGTGTCAGTAAACGGCCCACCAGTTCCAGTGTAATAAAATGTGGACTAATGAGCATAACCCCCTGTGTTTCCAGTGCTTTGTCGAGATGTTCTTTTCCATGGAGGGTGAGTAATGACTGAAGACGTTTGTTGGGTAGCCACCAACTCATGAGTGTTTCCATGAGTGCCATGCCCAATGATTTATACGTTTTATGTAATAAAGAATTTCTTTTTTTTTTACTTAAATGAGGGAAACAAATTTCTAAATTTTTAGAGGTGGTGTGATGCGTTTTACCCTTAAAGGATTTTAAACATCGCCCCCATTGACGTCCGCTTGAAAATTGTAAACGTAAAGGCGTTATTCTAACGAAAATCCAAAGTGGTGCTAAGAAGATAAGAGAGGATTGTAGTTTGAATTTCTCAACAAATGCACTCATTCTTCTTTAGGTTGTTTCGGATTTTCTGTTGTATTAATTGCAATGGTTTCAAGTCGTTCTTGAATACGTGCAGCACGTCCGCGTAGTTCGCGCAAATGATAAAGTTTGGCTTTGCGTACATCACCGCGACGTTTTAAATCGATGTTTGCGATGATAGGACTGTGAGTTTGAAAAACGCGTTCCACGCCTTCACCATGTGAAATTTTTCTAACGGTGAAACTGGAATTTAATCCACGATTGCGCTTGGCAATGACCACGCCCTCAAATGATTGCAAACGTTCGCGATTACCTTCTTTAACTTTAACTTGAACGACAAGGGTGTCGCCCGTGTTAAAAGCGGGGATCTTTTTCATTTGTGCTTTTTCAATCGATTGGATAAGAAGATTTGTATTCATTTTTTACTCCGTATACTCTTGCATAAATTCATCTAGCAGTGCTTGCTGTTCTTGAGAGAGCAGCCGCTGTTTAAGTAAATCAAGGCGTCGTAACCAGGTTCTTCCGAGACTTTGTTTCATTCGCCAACGTTGAATAGCCTGATGATTGCCGCGCAATAATACCTCGGGAACTGTCATTTTCGCAAATATTTCTGGGCGAGTGTAATGGGGGTAATCTAATAAACCGGAGGTAAAGGAATCTTGCTCGCGGGAAGCTTCATCGCCTAAACTGCCAGGCAAGCAGCGAATCAAGGCGTCAATAACAACCATGGCTGCTAATTCTCCCCCACTTAAAACATAGTCTCCGATAGACCATTCTTCATCGATAAGCATAGTAACGATGCGTTCATCTATCCCTTCATAGCGTCCTGCGACTAGGATTATTTCTTTTTGGCTTGCACCATTCTGGATGTGTTTTTGCGTGAGAGTTTTTCCTTGCGGGGAGAGGTAAATTACTTTAGCAGAAGGCAGTTGTGATTTTGCCGCCATTATCGCTTCCCAGAGCGGTTCGGGTTTTAATACCATCCCAGGTCCGCCACCGTAAGGACGGTCATCGACACGGTGATAAGGATCATGCGTAAAATCACGTGGGTTGATGAATGTTAAAGTTAATAAATTATTTTTTAACGCACGCCCACTGATGCCGCTGTTTAATGCGTTGAATATTTCAGGAAAAAGTGTAATGACAATAATTTTCATTTAAAAATCTGGATCCCAGTCCACTAAAATTTGTTTGGTTTTTAAATCGATGTTTTTAACAAATCGTTTTGGTAAATAAGGGATTAAGTATTCTTTTTTATTATTTTTTATGATTAAAACATCATTGGAACCTGTTTCCATTAAGCGTTCTACCCTGCCCAGTGTGATGCCTTCAAGATTAACAACAGTGAGATTAATTAAATCTTTCCAATAATATTCATGGGGTGGCAAAGGAGGGAGTTGATCAGATTTAATTGCAATTTCAGCGCCTTGAAGCAATTGAGCTTGGTCGCGTTCATGATAGTTTTCAAAATAAACCAATAAGTATTGTCCGTGAACCTGGGTAGATTGAATGGTCAGGGGTGTCCAGGTTTCTTTGAGTTTCACATACCAAGGTTGATAATTTAAAATTTGAGTTTTAGGGCTTGTGAAAGAATAGACTTTAACCCCACCTTTGATGCCGTGGACTTGGCTGATTTTTCCAAGGATAACAAACTCATCTGTCACGCTGCTTGCGAAGTTGTTTTTGCCGCGGTTTTTAATAAATAGGCGACACGTTCGGAAATTTGAGCGCCTTTGCTAACCCAGTGTTGAATGCGATCATGATGAAAATGGAGCTTCACTTCTTTGCCGCAAGCGATAGGATTATAAAAGCCGAGTTTTTCGATGTGTCCTGTACGTGAGTTACGACTGTCAGTGACAACGACATGGTAAAAAGGGCGTTTGTTTGCGCCGGTGCGAGATAAACGAATGATAACCATAAATTTAAAACTTCCTCGTAAATAGTGAAAGCTGCGAATTATAAGGGAATAAAAGAGATTTGAGAAGGAGTTTTTTCTGAGTTAGGGTAGTAAGTCAATATTGTAGTGTTTTTATTTTTGAAGAATGTATTAAGCTCCTTTATTTCTTGTCCTTTTTTGATATTTTAGGGGATCTTTATTTAATGTAATTGAGCCCGCGTATTTTTTAAGATTTACATTTTTTTTGGGATTTACTTGCTGAAGGATTGCCTGGATTTTTAGCCAATCAGCATAATCAATTTGTACTGCGATCAGGCGTTCTTGTTCATCAGTGACTATTTTAGGATGAAAGGCGCGCATAATTGGGTTTCCAAGTAAAAAAAATATAAAGAAGGCAGGACTTAAAGAACACGCTAAAAGGTTAAATATCTCAATCGAACCTTCAGTTGGCGAAAGAGGCTGGGGGGTAAAGAATCTGAGAAAACCAGCACATGCTTTTTCTTTTTTTTCTTAACACACTGAAAATTTAAAATGATTAGCCAAGAAAACACAGTGCTGTTGGGGAGGAGCTTTGCCAGATAAATTGTATTTGCATTATCGATCAGTAACCAGCCCTTTTCTTTGGAGTAAGTTATTTTTTTGATGGCGAGTGGATCATGTAGTTGAGCATAACGTTTAATGTTGCGTGTTAAACTGTAGCCTAAGCAACATTCAATGATAATAATGCCCCAGAGTGGCCAAGGTAGCGTGCCGACAATAATGAAAGGGCCCGAATACACAAACAATAATAAAAATAAGCATTGACGAGAAGGCCTAAGATGAAGCTGTAGTGTGGTGGAATTCACGTAATTGCTCGATAATCAGTTGGAACTCACCGGGAGGCGTTTCGGCCCCTAAAAACCAATTATAAATGGCAGGGTCAGGAGAGTCGAGGAACTTAATGAAAAGCTTTTGATTTGAGGAAGAAAGTTGTTCAAAATTTTTTTCATAAAAGGGGAAAAGAAGCAGATCCAGCTCTAACATGCCGCGACGGCAACGCCATTTGATTTTTGCAGAAAGTTTGTTTTTCATTGAGAGCCTTTAAGTCAAAGTGACGAGTATGAATTTTCAAAAACCAGTGAAGCGAAGTATAAAAAAAAGCATATATGTAATGCCACTTTTTTTTATTATCGTGATTGTAACTCAATTTTATTGTTACCAATATCATTATGATATTAAAATTATTTTACATTTTTTAGATAATCACACATTGATAGCGCCACTTTTTTTTATTTTTTTATACGGTATAGCGGTTTTATTTATGTTGCCGACCTTATCTTTAAATTTATTAGCGGGAATTTATTTTGGTCCTTGGGTAGGCGGTGGTTTGGCAGCGTTTGCTAATACTTTAGGGGCATTATTTGCATTTTTGTTTGCGCGAAAACAGGGGGGTGAGTATTCAGTGACGCGCGTATCGCGGTATCCTTTTTTATTTAGCTTAAAAGAAACAGTAGAAAAAGAAGGCTGGAAGGCCGTTGCTTTTGCAAGATTATTCCCCTGTCTTCCCACAGGACCGGTCAATTTTATTTTTGGATTAACAAAAATTAATTTTTATGGTTATATTTTTTCAAGTTTTCTGTTTTTTTTACCGCCTTCTTTTATGTTTAGTATGCTGGGACATTTCATGCAAGCTTGGGTTTTAAAAGGGGACCATGTTTGGCATTTCATGAAGACTATTGATGTTTGTTTTATTGTTTTAAGTGTTCTGATTTTGTTGGTGCCTGTTTTTTTAAAACAAAATCAACGGGTTGGAGCATAAAATCATCAATGCTTCCAGGTTCTGTTTTAAAAATAAGTTTATGTTTTCCAGGCAGAAGCGTTAAAGTTTTTGTGATAGTTTTCTTGTTTTCAACAAAATATTTTTCGTTTATTAAGTCTCCTGTGATTTCTATTGTGCGAGGTGTTCGCGTTTTTAATTTAAAATGAATTTGTACAGTGACAGGGTGTTTTTGATAATTAAAAATAAGTAAGGACTTTTTTGTTTTCCAATGGTAATACAGTTGTAATGCTGTTTCGATGTGTTTTTCTTGTTGTTCCCACTGGTCTTTTGAAAGACTCTCTTTGAGGTGTAATCGATAAGATCGTAAATCATAGAAAAGCCAATCCCCGTTTTTACTGACAAGAGGATGTGTTTTTAATAAAGAATTAAGTTGTGAGACCCGCGAAAAAGCCTGGTCAGTGTATGCTTTTTTATAGATGACTAAGCCGCTAAAATTTGCGAAGATCAATTCGTCGATCATAATTTTTAATGGTTTTTTGCTGATATCTGCTTGCCAGCGCGCAACAGAACGTCCTTTGGTGGCGCCAAAACTCCAATGCAAATGATGTGAATGTAAATACATTCTGAGTTGTTCATCAGGGTTTGTTCCGTGAAGATAAATACCTTCAGGAAAATCACCGTAAGGTAATTGAAAAATCATGGACTGAGCTGGCAGAATTTTTTCGATTTGATTAACGAATTGCTTGTCTGAAGAAAAAGTTTCTTTTAATAAAGCGTTACTGTGTGAGGGTGAGTTCGGTATTTGATCCCACAAGCCAATGATCAGTAAAAGTAGGGCGAGCCCTATTTTTTTAAGGTTAGACCTATTTTTAAATAAATGCTGAACCACTATGAAAAAAGCGCATAAAGAAAAAAAAGCAATATAAAGGCTGGCCCGATTATAAGAGCGAATAAAAGGAGATATTAAATAAGAAAAAAGCGTACCAAAGCCACCGAGAGTACAGAGTAATACAAGGCTGATGTTTAAAATACTTAAAGCATAGATTGTGTCGTTTTTTTCAGTCCATCGTCGTGAAAAAAGTGCGGCAATAAGGATAAGAAATCCAAGGCTGCCAATTATCCCAAGAGAAGAAGTCGTATTTTCATTAACAAGCGGTGCTTTGTGATTATATTTTTCTTTAAAGTTTTTTAAGGAAGGAATGTGATGATTATCAACAGGAAAAAGAAGTTGGCTGATTTTTAAAGGAGAGCCTTCTGCTTCTTGAGGTGCGCGTGTTATTTCAAGATTGGGGCCGTAGTGGAATGTCGAAATAAATTTAGGTGAGACATTGGCAAGTGTCACAAGACAAATAATTGCAATAAAGAAGCCTGCTTTTTGTAAAGGTTGTTTTATTTTTTTGTCGATGCTGACAGTGATTCCTGCGATGAGTAAAAGAAAGCAGGCAAAGAAAGAAAAATAAGCCCCGGCAGAAGAAGCAGGCGCAAGGATGCAAAAAAATAAACTTAAAGTATTAAAGTATTTTTTTTCTTTTTGAGTTTGGAATACATCAAGGAGGAGAAAAACATATAAGGGGACGGCAAAAAAAACATTCATTGTGAAATGTGCTTCACCTCGCATTAAATGATAAGGAATGAAAGTAAAGAGCAGGCAAGCCACAAGAGAAAATATTTTTTGTATTCCCAGTTTTTGAAATACAAAGAGACTGGCCCAAGCAACAAAAAAATAAGTTGAAAAATAATAGGCGTTTAATACGATGGATGCATCATGACTGAAAAAAGAAGAGAACAATACAATAATATAATTAGACAATGTGTTGATAGGAAAGTCTGCAATATTATAAATGCCGGGCGCGCCGAGAAAAGAATTTAAATGATAAGAATGAGTATCAAGAATTGATTTTATTAATGTTTGGTTGAAGAGAACATCCCCTGTGTAAATCAGAGGTATATTGAAAATAAATTCAGTTGATGTGATCAGGAAAAGAATGATAGCAGTGAGGAAGGTGGCCAGTAAGTAAAAACCAAAATCGAGAAAAAATTTATTTTTTTTCATGCGGGGGTCCTTTGTTTATTGCTTGGTACAAATCATAATAAGCATTTCCCGTTTTTTCAGAAGTAAAAAGTTGTTCGTAGCGTTTTCGAGATTGTTGTCCCATGCGTTCTGCGGTTTCATCTTCATTTAATAAACGTAACATACTTTCTTTGAGTGCACGAGGATCTTCAGGTGGAACGACAAAGCCTGTGACGCCGTGTTGGTTTACAAAGCTGGTGCCTGTGCCAATGTCGGTAGAGATGAGGGGTTTTCCAAATAAAAGACCTTCGATTAAAGCAAGCCCCAATGCTTCAGAGCGCAGATGAGAAGGAAGAACGACAGCGCGGCACAATTGCAATAAAGCGATCTTATCCTCATCTCTGATGGCACCCAAAAAGTGAATATTTTTCAGATGTAATAGTGTTGCTTGTTTTTTTAATTCTTTTTCTTTGTGGCCTGTGCCTATGATAACAAGTGAAATATCAGAATTCTTCAGTGCATTGAGTAAGGTAGGCAAGCCCTTATAATAACGTAACACACCGATGAATAAAATAAATTTATGATTGAATCGGTTTTTCCAATAAAGTAGTTTTTCTTCAGTGGCATGCGGATAATTTTTTTCATCGATACCCAATGGGATCACTAATGATTTTTTTTTAAAATCGCGTAAGCTCGTGCTTGAATATAAATAGTTTTGTGATGTTGCGACAATTTTATCTAAAGAAGACAAGAAGCGTTGCATAAAAGGATTGTAAAATTGTTTTAAAATCATTTGTTTAATGATATCGCTATGATAAGTTACAAGGCTTGGTTTTTTGACCTTCCCCATGATATGCAAGAGTTCGCTGAAAGGCCAAGGCGAGTGATAGTGGATAATATCTGTTTTGGCGACATAATCTTTAAAGTGTTTTAAGAGAGGGATGCTGACGGGGCAAGATGAAATTGTAAATGTTGTGGGGAAGCGCACAAGGGTTGCATAGCCCAAGTTATCTTCTTGAATATCAGAGACAGTGTCTGTGACTAAAATGGTGTGACGACAGCCTCGTTTTGAAGTGTCGAGTACGATATTTTTAACAGCTTGTTCGATGCCGCCAAAACATTTTAAAAAGCTAAATTTTGAAATTTGAAGGATATTCACTGGTTGTGAGGCGTGTTCTGGATTTTTAAGCAGTGGCAAGTATATACTTGTCGCAATTGAAAAAGCGAGTTCCCCGCTTTTCAGGCTGAAGGCCTGGCAAGGAAGTCTAGCCCAGTCTAAGGCAGGCTTCGCTCGCCGAAAGCAAGGGTAAACAAAATGCATAACACGCTTAAAAACAATCTAGAAATTCTTTTGGTCATGAGTTTTATGGATCTCAAGCAAAAATATCAAGACAGTATGCTTGGTTTTTTTTGGTCTTTCCTCAAACCCTTTCTCCAATTTGTTGCTTATTACGTTATTTTCGCCAAAATTTTAAATGTAGGTTCGGGTGTGAATTATGCTTTGCGTTTGTTTTTCGGTGTGCTGTTGTGGGCATGGTTTGCAGAAAGTACGAGCTTGGGTTTCAATTCGTATATTGAAAAAAGATCCGTGGTAACAAAAATTAAAGTGAGTCGTTACTTACCCCCTGTCGCGGCCTATACAACACAAACCATGAATTATTTTTTAAATTTAATATTGTTTTTTATTTTATATGTAATGGGAATGCCTTCTTTTCCCGTGGGTTTATTGAGTTTTTATAATTTTTTTATTTTTTTCATGTCATTTTGTTCAATGAGTTTGGTGATCGTTAATTTAAATATTATTCTAGCCAACTTAAATGTACTGTATCGTGACATCCGACCTATTTGGGAGCTGGTATTAAGTTACGGTATTTTTGCCACACCGATTATTTATCACATTCCTATCCCTGAAAGATATCAAACTTTATATTACGCCATTAATTTAATTGCCTTACCCCTAGAAGCGATGAAGTCTATTTTTTTTGTTGAACAAAGCAAAACGTATTTATTGCCCCATGTGCTCATTGCTTATATTGTTTCACTGGCGATATTGATCTTGATGTCGCGTTTAACGTATAAGAAATTGAGTAAAAAGATTATTGATTATTTATGATTAGAATTCAGAACCTGACGAAATCATACAAACGTTATATTGTCCACTACGGGTCGTTAAAAAATTTTTTATTAAATTTTAAAAAATTTCGAAAACAGGTGGCCACGATTGATGTATTGCATGCTGTAAAAAATCTTAATTTAGACATTCAATCTTCGGAAGTATTATGTATTACGGGCCCCAATGGGGCGGGTAAATCGACTTTGGCAAAATTGATTGCAGGAACGATTGAGCCCACATCAGGAAATATAGATGTTGAAGGAAGAATTGTTCCTTTTCTAGAGTTGGGTGTTGCTTTTATTTGGGAATTAACAGGAGAAGATAACCTTTATCTAAATGGAACGCTTTTGGGATTAAGTTTAAATTATTTAAAAAAAAAGAAAAAAGAGATTTTTGAATTTGCTGAAATTTTTGATTTCATGAACACCCCCTTAAAATATTATTCTTCAGGTATGCAATTAAGATTGGCATTCTCAATTGCCATGCATGCGGCAGGTGATATTTACATTTTTGATGAGATTCTGGCGGTAGGGGATTCTAATTTTCAAAAAAAATGTTTTGATGCGTTTCATAATTTAATTAAAACAAAAAAAACGATCATCATCGTCACGCACGACATTGAGTTTATTAAAAAACATGCGACCAAAGTATTGGTATTGGCGCCTGAAAAACATCATCTTATTGAAGATGTAAGCGTGTTGCCTCCCCTTGAGGATCTTAATTCCTTGCTAGCATTTTGTGGTTTTTAACATACGATGCCACAGCGAATACCCTTAATTTTTGACCAATTTTATAAAAATCATCTATGACCAGGAATATTCTATAACTGTTTGATTTTTAATGAATTTTCAAGTAGACGGCTAACTAAACACTAATTCTTTTTGTGGTTCCACTTGTTTTTCAATCCAAGTATATAATTGTTTTATCCCCGTGAGTAACGGTTGTGAAGGTTTCCAGCCTAATTTCTCGTAAATCAAACGATTATCAGAGCGTCGTCCATTAACACCCACTGGCCCAGGAATGTTTTTAATGCTGAGAGGTTTTCCGGAAATTGCGATGAGCATGCTTGCCAAATTATTGATAGAAATCATTTCTTCAGAGCCGATATTCACAGGGCCAGTCCAAGCAGATCGCATTAAACGTGTTGTACCTTCTAGACATTCTTCAATACAAAGGAAGGAGCGGGTTTGTTGGCCACTGCCCCAGATTTCAATGGTTTCACCAGGTTTGGCGCAAGCGACTTTTCTACAAATAGCAGCGGGAGATTTTTCTTTTCCGCCTGTCCAAGTGCTTTGAGGTCCAAAAACATTATGATAACGCGCAATACGTACTTCCATCTTGTGGTTACGATGATAAGCTAAATATAAACGTTCACTGAATACCTTTTCCCAACCGTATTCACTGTCAGGATTGGCAGGATAAGCTGAGCTTTCAGCTAAGTTTGGATTTGTACAATCAACTTGATTGTGTTCGGGGTACATACAGGCAGAAGAAGAATAAAAGATTCTATGCGTATTTCGACGTAAACAAGCTTCTAGTATATTTAAGTTAATGCACGCAGAGTTATGCATGATGGCGGCGTCATTTTCGCCTGTGAAAATATAACCTGCGCCCCCCATATCTGCGGCCAGTTGATAGACTTCATCAAAGCGTTGATCCACAATGTTACGACAAATCACAGGGTCACGTAAATCTGCAATGAAAAAATCATCGGCCTGTGTTTTTGAGAATTCATTATATTTAAGATCAACGCCTCTTACCCAAAACCCTTCTTTTTTTAAATGAGTTACAAGGTGATGTCCAATGAATCCGCCTGCGCCACAAACCAGTGCTTTTTTCATGTTGATCGTCCTTAATCGTATTAGACATAAAACTCCATCGATGATTATAATGAAAATTAGGCGAAATATTCAATCTAAAAAAAGGAGAGCAGGGCATGCTTGATGCTTCGGCGGTGCTTGTTACAGGGGGGGCGGGGTTTCTGGGCTCCCATCTTTGTGATCGTTTAATTAAAGAAAAAAACGAAGTTATTTGTGTCGATAACTTTTATACGGGCGGTAAACAAAATATCGCGCACTTGTTACAAACGCCAGGTTTTGAATTGATTCGGCATGATATTACCTTTCCCTTGTATTTAGAGGTTAAGCAAATTTATAATTTTGCCTGCCCTGCTTCACCGATTTATTATCAACGTGATCCCGTGCAAACGACGAAAACGAATGTGCATGGTGCAATTAATATGTTGGGTTTGGCAAAACGTGTTAAGGCGCGTATTCTGCAGGCCAGCACATCGGAGGTGTATGGTGATCCAGCAGTGCATCCCCAGCCTGAAAGTTATTGGGGAAAAGTCAATCCTGTGGGTATTCGCAGTTGTTATGATGAAGGAAAGCGTTGTGCTGAAACCCTTTTTTTTGATTATTGGCGACAGCATAACGTGGAAATTAAGGTGATCAGGATTTTTAATACCTATGGTCCTCGCATGCATATCAATGATGGGCGTGTGGTGAGTAACTTCATCGTTCAAGCCTTAAAAGGTTCGGATATGACAATTTATGGTGATGGGCAGCAGACACGTAGTTTTTGTTATGTGGATGATTTGATTGAAGGTATTGTCCGTATGATGGCAGGGCCTGCAGATTTCAGAGGACCTTTAAATTTAGGTAATCCTGAAGAATACACGATGTTAGAGTTGGCAGAAAAAATTTTAGAATTAACCCGCTCTAAAAGTAAATTAATATTTAAAGCATTGCCTTCAGATGATCCCAAACAAAGAAAACCGGATATTTCACTTGCGCGGCAATCTTTTGATTGGGAACCCAAAGTTAAATTAATCGATGGCTTAAAAGAGACGATTCAATATTTCAAAAAAATCTTATGAAACGTAACTGCTCAGTAGGATATTGAATTCAAGTGAACACCCAGTGGCAAACAAGGTTTTTGAAAAATTTTTCCGAAAAACCGGAGCATACACGTCAGTATGTGAGGATTTTGAGGAGAATTTTTCACAAAACATTGGCAGCCAATGGGCGTTCGGTGATACGCAGTGAGCGATTACTATGAAACTTTCTGTGATTGTGCCTTGTTATAACGAAATCAAAACAATAGATGCTTTATTAGAAGCAATAACGCGTTCACCTTATAGTGATAAAGAGATCATCATTGTTGATGATTGCTCGACGGATGGTACGCGTGAAAAATTACAAAAAGAGATCGAACCGGCAGGGCGTGTGAGTAAGGTGATTTATCATGAAATCAATCAAGGTAAGGGTGCAGCACTGCGTACAGGTATTCAAGCAGCGACGGGCGATCTGGTGATCATTCAAGATGCGGATCTGGAATATGATCCTAATGAATATCCAAAATTAGTTGAACCCATTTTACAAAACAAAGCGGATATCGTATTTGGATCACGTTTTTATGGTGGTGATCCCCACCGAGTATTGTATTATTGGCACAGCGTAGGCAATGCTTTCTTGACGATGATTTCCAATATGTTCACGAATTTAAATCTCACGGATATGGAAACCTGTTACAAAGTTTTTCGCCGTGAAGTCATTCAAAAAATTAAAATTGAAGAAAATCGATTTGGTTTTGAGCCTGAAATCACGGCCAAAGTTGCAAAATTAAATTGTCGGATTTACGAAGTAGGGATTGCCTATTATGGTCGTACCTATGCCGAAGGTAAAAAAATTGGATGGAGAGATGGTTTTCGGGCATTATATTGCATCGTCAAATATAATCTTTTTCGTTAACGCTCATGTTATCTAGGTTTCTCCCATTTTTTATTTTTATATTCAGCGCTCTAGGCATTCTCGTGCAATATATGCATGCCGGTGCTTTGCCGGGAGATGTGGGTGATGGTCGGTTCAATCGCTATATCCTCGAACATTTTTATCTTTCTCTGAGCGGTAAAACGCCCAGTTTTATTGATGCCCCGTTTTTTTATCCTTGGGTTAAAACTGTTTTATTTTCTGACACTTATTGGGGAAACGGTTTTTTCTATGCATTATTTAGAACGTCGCTTTTTCATTTTACGCCTGAAAAAGCCTATCTTTCCTGGTTTTTTATCGGTTTTGTCTTAAATTATTGGATAAGCTACGCCGTGAATCGTACTTTGGGCTTACGTTACTTAGGTGCGGCCATGGGGGCTTTCTTTTTTACGTTTTCTTTGGCGGTCTTGGCTCAAGATGGTCATCCACAATTGTTATATCGCTTTTATGTGCCTTTAGCATTTTGGAGTTTTCACACTTTTCTTCGTGAACGGGATTTACGCTTATTGGTATTGACCGTTTTGTTTATTGCGTTGCAATTTTTAATCTCTGTGTATATTGGATTATTTTTGTTTTATTTTTTAATTTCTTATTTAATAGCTTATTGTTTTTTTTCAAAAAACATCCCTCATTGTTATTTAAAAAAACAGAGTTTATCTGAAAAAACGATGACTTTGTTTATTTTTATAATCGCATTATTCTTTTTTATATTATTTGCAAAACCCTACTTTGAAATAAATTATTTATATGGATTTCATCGTGATTGGGGTGAGATCAAGCAATTATTACCTCGTTTTCAAAGTTATTTCATGGGGTCGACATCAAGTTTTTGGTTTTCAGAAAATTTTGAAATCTTCAAAATGCTACCTTGCCCTCAAGAGCAACATTTATTTATGGGGATAGGTGGGCTTATTCTTTTGCTTTATGCGATTTTTTCAAAAACTTTTATTAAAAAATATGAATTTTCTTGTGTTTTCTTGGTGACATCGGGATTGATGATATTATTAACCTTATGTGTGGATTACCAATCTTTTTATGTGATATTGACGTATTTGCCAGGCATTTCTTCTGTGCGAGCCGTATCACGCATTATTTTGGTTTTGGTTTTTCCTCTGGGTTTTGTGATAGGGCAGGTGTTAGATGATCTTGCATTGCGAGAATTTAAGTGGATAAACACGGGGCCTTTGATTTTTGTTTTATGTTTATTGATCATCATGGACAGTGTGTTTGCGTTTAAGCATAGGTCGTACACGCGTGAATGGAATGAGAGAATTAAAATATTGGAAGCTAAAATAAAAGTACCCTTGCAAAAAGAAAGTATTTTAGTGTTGAAAGACGCTGAGCCCATCGACAATGCGAATGCTTTGGATGCCATGATTTTTGCGCAAATAAAAGGAATAAAAACCATGAATGGTTATTCTGGTAATGCCCCCTCGGGATATAATTACATGCGTACTTGTCAGGATGTATTTAATAATATTAAGGCAGCAGAAAAATTTTATCGTGAAAAACAGGGTATATTCTTTAAAGTGAATGTTGATAAGCTTGTGTTTGTGGGGTTTGATGGAGATTGTAAAAAAATCAAAAGCTAATTTTTAAAAGGACTTTATGGAAACACAGCCAGGTGTAAAAGAGATAACCCGGGGTGAGAAAGATGTTCATTTGGATTTAATAAGAGGTCTTGCCGCATTGGGTGTTTTCTTGGGGCATGCAAGAAATATTTTTTTGGGTGTCTATCCTCAATCTTCTTCTTTATTAGTAAAACTATTTATTTTCAGTGCTGGATTCGGTGCACAAATGGTGATGATATTTTTTGTATTGAGTGGATATTGCATTGCCTTAAGTGTTTTATCAGATATTAAAAAAAATTCATGGTCATGGAAGAAGTATTTGATTAATCGTTCTGTCAGATTATATGTTGTGTTGCTCCCAGCATTATTATTAACGTTATTTTGGGATTATCTCGGTATTTTTATTTCGAATAATGCTTCTATTTATCAAGGCATAGGGCCTCAAAATGTTGTGCCCAGAGATGTTTTTGAAAATATTAATGCTTCTGTTTTTTTTGGGAACCTTTTTTTCTTGCAAGGTGTTTTTACTTCGTTCTTAGGATCAAATTCTCCTTTATGGAGTTTATCTTATGAGTATTGGTACTATATGGCCTTCTCTTTATTGCTGCTTATTTTTTTTCGTGCCTCTGATTTTAATAAAAAAGTGATTTATGCAGTTATTCTTGCGACGATAGCTTATGTTTTTTGGGTATTCATTTATTTATTTCCTGTTTGGTTATTTGGGGCATGTTTGGCATTTATACCGCGAAATGATTTTTTAAAAATGAGACGTTTTTTTTGGATTTGTTTAGTGGCTGCTTTGGTTTTTTTTGTAGTTTGTATGACGCTATCGAGGTTTAGCATCACTGCAGGATTAACGGCATCTTATAGCATCGGTTTTGCAACTTCCTTTTTAATTTACGTGCTTTTGCATGATATTCGAAATTCTCAAGGTTATTATGCAAAAATAACCTCTTTTTTTGCTAACATGTCTTATACGGTTTATTTAACGCATTTGCCATTCTTGGTTTTTTTGTACGCGGTATTTGTTCGGGAAGGGCGATGGTCTTTTGATGCAATACATTTTTTTAAATTCACAGGCATTTTATTTTTTGTTTTATTCTACAGTTATTTGATTTCGAGAATTACAGAGAGAAAGACGGGAAGGGTGAAATCGTTTTTTTATTCTTATTTCTTAGATAAGAGATTAGAGCCCGTGTTGTTAAAAGAATGAAGCGTGAGGCCGATTATATGAAAAAAAACAAAAGTATTGAGATTTTTTTTGTTGTTTTAATATTGGGTATTTTGGGTGCGCTAGCCCAATACGGTACTTACCATACATCGGAAAAACTAGATAAATTACCGCCAATCCGATCCGATGGTGCAGGTTACTATGCTTATCTTCCTGCGATTTTTATTGATCATAATTTTGAAATGAAAACAGCGGGTCAGTATAAGCATGATCCTTATTGTGGTATGAAACCTTATCCTTCCACGAAGAAATTATTAGATAAATATCCTGTAGGGGTTGCTTTATTGCAAACTCCTTTTTTTCTTCTAGCGCACATTATTGCGACTCAGTTTGATTTCAAACCCGTGGGATATTCCCTGCCTTATCAAATTTCAAATATTATTTCAGCATTATTTTATATGTGTTTAGGTGCAGGCTTTCTTTATGCGTGTATACGTGAAAAATGTACTCGACGTATCTCACTTATTAGCATTACGTTAATTTTTTTTGGAACGAATTTATTTCATTATGCGACCTATGATGGGTTTTTATCGCATATTTATACCTTTTCAATGATGTCAGTGTATCTTTGGATGTTGCTCCAATATCAAGAAAATAATTTTAAAATGTTGAGTATGTGGTTTGGATTTGTGTTGGGTATCATCACTATGCTGCGTATCCCTAATGCTTTTGTGGGGTTTATCTTTTTAGGCTTGATGATTCAAAAACATGCGTTATTAAAATTTAATATCTGCGCGTTTTTAAAAGAAATAATATTGGTAGGGTTGGTCTACTTCATCACTATTTTGCCGCAATTAGTTTATTGGTATCTGATAACGGGGAAATTGATTGTTTATTCTTATCAAGGTGAGTTTTTCAACTGGACGCATCCTGAAATTATTAATTTTCTTTTTAGTGTCAACAAAGGATTGTTTTTTTGGTCTCCAGTCATTTTAATTTCTGTCTTGAGTTTTCCTTTCTTTATTTTAAGAAATAAATTATTAGGGAGTTTGTTTTTTATTGCGATTTTATTAGAGATTTATATTTGTTCAAGTTGGAATTGTTGGTGGTTTGGTGGAAGTTTTGGTTGTCGTCCTTTTGTGGATATGTTGCCTTTTCTTGCCTTGCCGTTGGCGTCTGGGATAGAAAAATTATTAGAGAAAATAAATTCATCGATTATTATTCTATTTTTTGGGTTTCTAATAATGGTTAATTTAACCTTGATGTATGCTTATGGTAGAAATTATCTTCCCGATGGCAATGTAAGCTGGGCCTCTTTTAAAGTGTTGCCAGAAAAAATCATAGGGAAGAGAAATTGGGAAAAGTATTTTTCCTTTTGAGTATTGGAAGATTTATAAGAAACCCCAGTAGTGTTCTGGGTGAAAGTCATTTCCTTGAGGGAAAGGTAAGGTCATAGGATTCTCACTGGTGATGAGAAGTGAAGGAAGAGGGTTTTTCAGAT
>MGYM01000002.1 GCA_001801745.1 Gammaproteobacteria bacterium RIFCSPLOWO2_02_FULL_38_11 | reverse complement strand
CACGATGCTCTTGATGCAACAAAGTAAAGAAGGCGGGTCTATGGGGATGTTCATTGCTCTTAATCAAGATGCAGCGACAACACAAGCCTATCTCCAGTTGCTAGAGAACGCGCTTGAAAACAGAAAACTGACATCAGAACAATTCACGATGCTCTTGATGCAACAAAATAAAGAAGGTGGGTCTGTCGGGATGATCATTGCTCATTATCGAGATGCAACAACAACACAAGCCTATCTCCAGTTGTTAAAGAACGCGCTTGAAACCGAAAATATTTCAAATTTTTTTAAATCTTCACCTCTTTCTTTATTACCCATAAACAAATCCAGAAAGATTCAAATTACTTCAGAACAGCTTCAAGAATTGGAAAGCCTGCTCCCACCAAACCAACAACACAATGACGTAAAAGAATCGATCGTGGCACTCATCAATGAATTTAATAAAGGAAGCATCACAAAAGAAAACTTATTTGAAAAATTACGAAACAGTATAGACGAAGGAAACCCCGAGTATTTATTTGTAGAACGAGCAATGACATCTTCTACACCCAGCCCTGCAACACAGCGCAGAAAAATGTAGCCTGTAACTCGCTATGCTCATTACAGGCTACTTTATTTCTAATTTTCAGAGGTGTCCTTAATGGCTTTAATCCTTTGGTATCTTAATATCTTTCGCCGCTATCCAAACCACTCTATTATTTTTCCACTCGCAAACAGGATTGCCAGCTAATTTATGTTGTAACAAGGCTTTATTAATCCCTTTTTGAATTGCTTGACGCACTTTTTCAGGATCACTAAAAATTTTTGAAATATGATCATCCGCCAAATCGGATTTACTTTTCATGATATTCTCCCGAAATTTTTTTCCACAAGACTTCATCTTTAATGTTGAGTTTGTTAGCACTTTGACTTGCGATAAGATTTAAATGATCCGTTTCAGAATTATTGAAAAATTGCCATGAGTCGGTTAAGGGTAAATACAACTTAAAAAAATTATTAAGCCCAGCTTGATAGCGGCGTATAATTGTTTCTTCTGGGAGAGAGTGTCCGCCCGTTTTTACTCTTTCTTTTACACGTTGAATTGCCAGAGCAACATCGTTTAACCATAAAAATATTAAATGAAATTGATATCCCTCTGTTTTTAATTTTGGGATCCATGTAGAAAAACTTTTACTGGCTAACGTAGTTTCAAAAGCAAAATTAGCTTTTTCACTTGCAAGGTTATGAATTCGATTTAACATGATTTTACCCGCTTGAATTGATGCCCTTTCTGGTTCATATGCACATAAGCCTTGGGCAATAGTATCAGCATTAATAAAATTGTTTACACATAATGTATCTTTTAGCAGAACAGGGGCTGAAGTACTTTTTCCCGCGCCATTAGGACCAGCGATGACAACTAAATGTGGCATAAATACTCTTCATTCTGAAGCAAGTTCCGCGCTGTCAGGTCTTCGACCTGATGAATGTTCTTTTTTCTCAAGGAGAAAAGAAAGATTTCATCAGGCCGAAGGCCTTTACAGTCATTGCGAGAAAAACACACTTCCTTGTGTTTTTCGTGGCAATCCAAAACTAAGTTCTTATTTAGTAACACACTAGATTGCTTCAAAAATGCGTGAATCTTCTTGTTTTTTTTCAAAATCACTCAGACGCATTTTTTCGCAATAACAATCCCCCCAGGCTGAAGGCCTGGCAACAATGTCAAGCCCCACCTTAGGGGCACGCAGTGCCCCGTAAGGTGGGGTGATTTCAGTCTAATGCTTCCTCATCACTTTACTTTCAGGCAAGATTACCCCTTGTGTATAACGCTGTAAATCATGAAGCGCATGTTTGCTTTGCACATCACGCCATAAACTATACGCTTGCAAGGGTGTTAACGCCGGTTTTCCGTCAATAAGTTCACGTGTCGTTTGCAAAACTTCTGTCATCGCCACAAATTTCTGACAAAGCTGAACGTATAAGGCCGCCAAAGAAGATTGATCAGACAATGTTAAATAGGCCGCTTGCCCCAATTTAATAAAATAACTGATATCAACACAACGATGCTCTGCACGCCCAGGAAATAATCCTGAAAGCAGCAAACATTTATCTCCCACATCACGTAATTTTTCTTCTCGCGCATGACTAAAGTCTTGCGATCCTTCCAAAAACTCCAAACCTAGAACACTAGAAACCATCTGAGGCTTTTCAATAAATCTCATTAAAAGAAAAACTAAATAACTTTCTGTTTCTTCATTTAAATTCACAGCACAAGCTTGCTCTGCCTCTAAAATCAATTTTTGCCATTGTGCCATCGAGGTGGGACCTAATATTAATCTCGCCATATTTACCTCCCAGATTCTAAAGCCCTTAATTTAAGTGTAGAACAAATTTTTCATCGCCCCCTCTTTCATCTTACAAAAATAAAAAATATACTTTCAGGACTTTGAACATTAAGTGACTATTAATTAAGTAAGGCCCTATGGCTAAAAAAATTAAATTTTTATTTTTTATCTCACTCATCCTGACTTATCCTCCTCTTTTTTCAATCTCTCTCCAAGAACAAACCTGCCCTGAGTTCCCTTTTTTTTACCCCAAAAAAGGGGCCTTGTCCGTTTTAAATTGCGATTTCCACAAAACATACGAAAAACGCGTGAGTCAAATCATCAAAACATTCGGCCGCCCACACGGAAGACCTATCATTTTAAATTTAGGCGGCAATCTTATTTTTAAATTAAATGGAAAAACCCAAACGGCTGTCGCAACACCACAGACCTACCATTCGCTTAAAACATTTTCTCATGCTGCATTTTCCGTGCTACTCATGCTCCCTAAAGAAAATTCAAAAAAATTAAATTCAGAAATTTTGCATAGCTTACAATTACAGTTACAACATCTTGAAAAAGCAGAATATGCCCTACCCACTTTGAATTTAACTAAAAATGATGGATTACTTTGTAAAAAACTATCGACAGCAATACAATCATTTATAAAAATCATCTTATTAAATCAAACTTACAGTAATGCAGAAATTACTTCTTTCTATCAACAAATCCATCCCCTCATTATCGAAATATTAACACGTGCTGGCACGATAGAATTGGAAGCCTTACATCATTATGTTGACCCTTGGTTTTCACAAATGACGCTTGAAGAAAAAAAACAACTTGGCGTGCTTGTCGCGACAGCCCATCAAGCCAGAGCACATGAGATCAGCGTTTTGTATTTTGCGGAAAAACTGGGAGAAAAACTTGGGGAAGGTGCAGAAAACGAAAATAGACTCGTTATCCTCGAAGGAAAATTTGATGAACTTTCTTCACTTGCACTTTTGGCACGCCATTATCTTGATCAAGAGGCGGCTGAAATCTTATTTAAAGATCCCTACTTCCTACAATCGGATCTCCTTGGCGCCAGGCAAAAATAACATGGATTTAAGCTCGACTTTTTGCTAAATTGAGAATCTTTCAAAATAAACAATGGTTTCTATGAAAATATTTTTTTACATTTTTTTATTTTTTTATTATGCCTGTGTCTTCGCAATAACAGATACTTCCTTTTCTAATGAACCTTTCCCCTTATTACCTAAACAGAATACAAGTGCCACCGTTCCTCCCCCTCCGCCTCTTGAAGCCAAAGGCGCTATATTGATCGATGCCTTCAGTGGAAAAACGCTCATGGCCACGCAAGCTAACACACGACTGGAGCCTGCAAGTTTAACTAAAATGATGACAGCTTATCTTGCCTCTGATGCACTGGCCCAAGGCCGTTTACACCTTGATGACAAAGTCTATGTAAGTGAAAAAGCTTGGCATGCAGGGGGTTCTAAAATGTTCTTGAAAGTAGGCGATAGTGTGTCGGTACGCGATCTTTTGCAAGGCATTATCGTACAATCGGGCAATGACGCTTCTATTGCAATCGCAGAACATCTCACCGGTAGTGAAGAGGCTTTTGTTCAACTCATGAATCATGAAGCCAAACAACTTGGCATGACACAAACACATTTTACAAATTGCACGGGCATGCCTAACCCTGATCATTACTCTTCGCCGCGCGACTTAGCTTTATTATCGCGTGCTATTATTTTTAATTACCCCTACGACTACAAACTTTATTCCCAAAAATGGTTTTCTTTCAATTCCATCAAACAACCTAACCGCAACCGTTTGCTCTGGCATGATGAAGCAGTTGATGGTATTAAAACAGGGCACACAGACACCGCCGGATTTTGTTTAGCAGCTTCTGCGATGAGAAATAATATGCGTTTAATTGCTGTCGTGATGGGTGAACCCTCTGATAAATCACGCATGCAAGATACACAAAAATTATTAAATTATGGATTCCATTTTTATGAAACCAAACCCATTTTTACTGCTTTTACACCTCTTGAGCAAGCACGTATTTGGTTAGGAAAAGAAAAAACTTTACCTGTCGGCGTCACACAAACTGTTTATGTTACCGTCCCCGCAGGTCAATTCAAAAACATTCAAACAAAATTGGAACTGGCTGACAATTTACATGCGCCCATTAACAAAAACCAAGTGGTCGGTAACATCCGCATCACGTTAAACAATGAAACCGTCCTATTACAACCGGCCATTGCGCTGAAAGATGATCCTCGCGCAAACATCTTTACACGCATACATGATCATACCCATCTTGCTTTGCAAAAATTATTTAATAAGAAAGCCGCTACTTAATTATTATGCCGGTAACCGCCGAGTGGGGTCAAATTCAAGTGAACGCACAGTGGCAAACAAGGTTTTTCGAAAAAATTATCGAAAATACCGCAGCATACACGACAGTATGTGAGGATTTTTCGATAATTTTTTCGAAAAAGATTGGAAGCCAATGTGCGTTCAGTGATACGGAGTGATCAATTACTTATGTCGCTTATTGTGCGAACGCTGGGAATACAAGCTTACGATTCTACTTGGCAAGCAATGAAAACGTTTACCGAGCAACGCCAAGTAACCACAGAAGATGAATTATGGCTTTTAGAACACCCACCGGTATTTACTTTAGGTCAAGCAGGAAAAGAAGAGCATATCCTCCAAAACACACAGGAAATCCCTGTCATTAAAGTTGATCGCGGCGGTCAAGTGACTTATCATGGACCCGGTCAATTGGTCGCCTACACACTCATCGATTTAACCCGAAAAAAAATAACAATCCATCAATGGGTCCATTTTTTGGAAAATATCGTTATTCAATTTTTACAAGCATTCCATATTTCAGGTGAACGACATCAAGGGGCCCCGGGCATTTATGTCGAAGGAAAAAAAATAGGCTCTATTGGTTTACGTGTGCGTCGAGGATGCACTTACCATGGTTTGGCATTAAATATCGATGCAGATCTTCAACCGTTCAGCTATATTAATCCCTGCGGTTTTAAAAATTTAAAAATGACAAACTTAACTGATTTTATAAAAATTAAAAAAACAGTCAACGACATTATTCCTCTTTTTACGAAAATTTTCAGAGAATCGATGCATGAATAGAATGGAAGCCGGAAAAGAACGTGGCGCAGAAAAACTGGCGAAAATTCCTGTTCGCATCGCCACGTCTTCCGCCCCCCCTCTTCGCAAACCTGACTGGATTCGCATTCGTGTTTCCTCTTCTTCAAAAGTAGAGGACTTAAAAAAAATATTGCGAGAAAATAAATTACATACTGTGTGTGAAGAGGCTTCTTGCCCAAATTTAAACGAATGTTTTAATAAAGGGACAGCAACCTTCATGATCATGGGAGACAAGTGCACGCGTCGTTGTGCTTTTTGTGATGTTGCACACGGTCGTCCTGACCCTTTAGACCCAGACGAACCACAACATCTGGCTGAAACCATAAAAAAAATGAAATTAAATTATGTCGTTATCACCTCAGTAGATCGCGATGATTTACGTGATGGTGGCGCAAGTCATTTTGCGACATGCTTGCAAACGGTACGTAGCTTGAACCCAGGCATCAAGCTTGAAATATTGGTTCCTGATTTTCGTGGACGAAGAGAAAAAGCATTAACTGCACTGGCTGGCTGTCTGCCTGACGTATTTAATCATAATATTGAAACCATTCCCCGACTTTACAAACAAGCACGTGCGGGTTCAAATTATTTAGAATCTTTAACATTACTTGCGGAATTTAAACAGCGTTTCCCAAACATCCCCACAAAGTCGGGTATCATGTTAGGTTTAGGCGAAACAACAGAAGAAATAAAACAAACCTTAAAAGACCTGCGCACACATCATATTGACATGCTCACCTTAGGGCAGTACTTAGCGCCAAGCCTACATCATTTACCTGTCGCTCGCTTTGCCCCCCCTGAAGAATTTAAAGCGCTGGGGGAATTTGCAAAAACTCTGGGGTTCACACACGTCGCAAGTGGCCCGCTAGTACGCTCCTCATATCATGCGGATAAACAAGCTTCGGGAGAATATACTGGCCATGTTTGAACTTCTGATTGAACACATCAAACCTGCCATGGAATGGTTACATACCCATCCTCATTTCGCCTATATCACCACCTTCTTCATTGCCTTACTTGAATCGCTTCCTATTATCGGCCTGATTGTACCAGGCTCTTTCTTATTAATCGGCATTGGTACGCTTATTGGTTCTGGCATTATCTTCCCTCTACAAACCATTTTATCCGCCATTTTCGGGGCGATTGTAGGTGACTTCTTCGGTTTTTGGGTAGGCCATTACTACAAAGATCACATGCATCACTTTTGGTTATTTAAACGCTGGCCCAAGCTATTACAATCAGGCGAAGCTTTCTTTTTACGACATGGTGGCAAGGGCGTTTTTCTAGGACGTTTCATTGGCCCCATGCGCCCCATCACACCGACCATTGCCGCACTGATGAAAATGCCCTTTTTTCATTTTGTTTGGGTTGATGTGTTGTCAGCTATCCTCTGGGCTATCGCTTATATCTTTCCAGGCATCATCGTTGGGGGCGCAGCCTCTGCAGAATTACCACCTGAAGTCATGCCTCGCTTTCTTCTCATCATCTTCCTCAGCATTGTTGTCTTAACAATTTTTTATTGGATCATACGAAAAATCGCCTCTTCTTTTTCAGCGTTCGTCCATTATTACGAACAACGTATCTGGGCTTTCATCCAACACACACCTCGATTACATATTATAAAAAAATTAATTTACACACCCCATTTTTCTGAAAAAGAGCATCAAGTTGAATTATTATTTGTTTTTGTTTTCTCACTTTTCTCTTTCTTATTTATCACCTACCAAGTAGTCACGCATGGATTTCTGACGCAAGACAATAATGCAATAAATTATTTTTTTAGAAGTTTAAGAACAAGTGTCATCAGCAATGTCGTGGTTGTTTTGTCTCTTCTAGCAGAAAAACGTGTTGTTGGAATATTAGTCATTATTTTTACCCTCTTTTTTGTTTCACAGCGTTATTATCGCATTGCTTTTTTCTGGCTTTTGAATGCATTTTTAATTTATGCAAGCACATGGCTCATTAAAATAGGAACACACATACCTCGCCCCAAAGACACACAAGGAATTTTAGAACACGGATGGTCATACCCAAGTGGACATGTCGCTTTAAGTGTTGCGATATTCAGTTTTTTAATTATTTTATTTTCTCAACATATTCCTCGCGTTGTTAGAAACTATATTTATAGTGTCTTATCTACTTTTTTAATGTTAATTGCTTTCTCTCGTTTATATTTAAATGCGCACTGGCTCACAGATGTATTGGGCGGATTATTTTTAGGTTTAACTTGCATGTCATTCATTGCTTTAATATACCGACACAAGATATCTCACATAAAAATAAAAAACCTGATAATAATTACTTGTCTTTCATTTTTAACTTGGTTTTCTTTCAGCAGTATTTTCATTCTTAAAAATTTCAATCAATCGCTGATTAACTCACAGCTTACCTGGCCAAAATCAAAAATGAGCTTTGATGAATGGTGGAATCAAAACGATGAAAACTCACCTCCGCTTTACCGCAGCAATCGCTTTGGTAAACCTATTCAGACTATCAATGTTCAATTTGTGGGGGATATCGATTTACTTCAAAAAAGATTACTGCGATCGGGTTGGCGCATCTTAAATGAGAACACATTCAAAACTTTATTTTATCGACTCACTGAAACATCCACCTCCACAACACTCCCCATCTTAAGTCAACAATATCTCGGACAAATGCCCTTACTCTCGCTTTACAAACCATTAGACCAAAAAAATATTATTATTTTTCGTTTATGGAATTCTAATATAGAGATGATGCCTCCAAAAACTATTTTATTTGCAGGGACCGTGAATTATTATCATGCTTGGTCACCCCGTTTATTAAAAAAACAAAAACGTCCCCTGAAAACAACGATATTACCCTCACCACTACAAATGTTACTGCATGATATTCAACATAAGTCGAACATCGTTCAGCCAAAAATCGTACAATTCAAACAATACCCCCCCCTCAATGATAAAGCAGACAAAGATTGGAGGGGTTTGGTTTTACTCCTAAAATCACGCTAGAATCATCAGTCAGATAAAAGTATACCTGCGAAAAATTAATTTTGCATTTTCAAAAAGGAAAGTTCACATGAATGATGATGACAAATTTTCTGAACCTAAAGAAGCAACACTCAGTTTCTCTCAAGATGAAGATGAGGACGATGCTACGACCCCCAGCGACAATGAATCCGACCAAGATACATTATTTCGATTACTTCAAACAGTCGCATGGGATGAGCATCAAGCAGAACTTTTGCCTATGGTTGAGATTGTCTCTTCTGCTTTTTCACGCCCTCCCACGACACAAGAAATGCAATTTGTTTTAATGCGCTGGGCTGCACTTAGCATCAGTAATCCACAAGGAACACCTCAAACACAAGCTCAAATCATTGAAGATCCCCAAACAGGTTGGATAATTGCAGATTACGGTGACAAGTTAGTAACTTCCCCAGGAAAAGCAGGGCGTTTAACGAACTCTAAAGATAAAACAAAACCTAATGTAGAACGTAGCTTTCTAACATCACCTGCAAGAACCATCGCCTCTAAATTAATAAGTATGGCTAAAGAGCGTCATTGGCCTGGGGTTAAGATTGATGACATCCTCCCACCAAACGCAAGTGAATTTCATGACAAAATAAAATTTTTCGCTTGGGAAGCGGCCATACATTCACAATTAAAAACAGATCACATCCCCTCTCCCACCGAAAGAAGAACGCTTAAAATTCTAGAAAAAATGAAAACGCTTGACCCAGGATCCACGAAACCTACGTAGTCACACGTGAAAAAGCATGATGGTGCTATAAAAACAGGGGTTTAATTTAAAAAATAAGCTTTCTAATTTACACGATTTCACGCGTGACTCTTTCAAAATCTTGCAAAAGATTTTGAAAGAGGCGTTCAGCGAAAACGTCAGTTTTGCTTTAGTTCGAGGCGCGGGAATTTTTTAAAGCGCAGTTTACATAGAAGTAAATGAGCATTTAAAAAATTCCCGCAACAAAGAAATAAAGCAAAAATGACGTTTTTCACGGACGACTACGTAATTTTATTATGTGTATCGCGAAGGATTAAACCACATAATTTATAAAGTAATCTCGCACCCACATTCGCGTCCCACTCTTGTGCGGGCTCCAAAACATGCGAAGAAGCCTCTTGCGTAGAACCCAAAGAAACTTCATTTAAATCAAATCCAATCACCCGACGCCCTGAACGAATCAGTTTTTTAAATAAATATAAAACCTCGTGATACTCTAATCCTCCGGGGACAGGCGTTCCTGTGTGCGGACAAAAGCGCGGATCCAAGCCGTCAATATCAAAAGAAATATAAACCTCTTCACCCATATCATGGAGAATTTCATCACATAACGTCGACCAAATGTGTCCACTTAATTTTTTTTCTGCAATTTCCGCATCAAAAAAAGAAATTATTTTATTTTTATTATTTTTCATAAAATGCCATTCTTCTTCACAAAAATCACGGACCCCTACTTGCACTAATTTTTTTAAATTTGTTTTTGTCATCGCATTATACATAATCGATGCATGAGAATATTCAAAACCTTCAAAGGCATTACGCAAATCTGCATGCGCATCAATATGTAATACACTCATATTTGGGTATTTTTCTAAATGCGCTTGAATTGAACCAAAGGGCACGGAGTGATCGCCGCCTATCAAACCTACTTTTTTCCCCTGATTTAATAATTCACGAGTTTCCTCATAAACATATTTATTTAATTTTAAACTTAAATCATTTACCGTGGAAAATAATGTTGAATCCGATGAAAATTCATTTTCAATAATTTTTCTTGCAGCAACATAAGCCACTTCATTCATTTTTTGAATCTCAGACGATATTTTTAACATAAAAATACCTGATTCAAAAAAATTCCCCAATTCTTTATCAAACAAATCAATTTGCTTACTTGCCTTGAAGATTGCGGCAGGCCCCCGACAAGCACCCCCACCGTAAGATGTCGTCGCATCCCAAGGCACTGGCAATAATACTAATTCTGATTCTTCAAATGAAAAGGGCAAGCCAAAGATACCCGAATCTTTTGTGGCAGCTGCATTGGGATCAAAGTTTT
>MGYM01000001.1:64848-99655 GCA_001801745.1 Gammaproteobacteria bacterium RIFCSPLOWO2_02_FULL_38_11 | reverse complement strand
TCTATTTTACCCGATGCAAGTAAAGGAAATACTTCCGTGCAAATAATCCGTTTTGGAATGGTGATTTCTGCAATCCCTAATTTCCTTACGAATAAAATAATTTCTTCGCGTACAGCAGACATATAATTTGTTACTAATACAATCTGCTCGCCTCGCTTGGGATCGGGCAAATTAACCACCCCATGATTGTGCCCCGGCCATAATTGGTTTAGGTAGTTTTCAATGGCCGCCAGAGAAATCATTTCTCCTGCAATTTTTGCAAAACGCTTTACGCGTCCTTGTATCGCAATAAAGCCTTCTTCATCTACTGTTACGATGTCTCCTGTTGGATACCAGCCTTCTTCTGGTGCGAAAATCACACCAGGATAATCCATTTTGAGATAACCTAACATAATATTAGGGCCAGAAACGATTAACTCTTTCCCTTCTTTAATGCCAGGAATTTCACGTAATTTATAACGTATCCCAGATAATAAACGCCCCACCGTATTAGGTTTATTGTGCATCGCAGTATTTGCTGCTAAGACAGGTGAACCTTCCGTAACACCATAACCTTCAAAAAGACGGGTTCCAAATTTTTCAGCCCATAACATTCGCGTCTCATTTTTTAATTTTTCTGCGCCCGCAAATACATAACGTACACTGTAAAAATCATAGGGGTGTGCGTATTTGGCATAATTCGATAAAAAGGTGTCAGTTCCAAAAACCAAGGTTGCATTGGTGTCATAAATCAATTCAGGCACAATTCGATAATGCAAAGGAGAAGGATAAAAGAAAACACGTATTCCTGATAACAAAGGAAGAATCAATCCGCCCAATAAGCCAAAGCCATGAAATACCGGCATTGCACTGAAGACCGTGTCCGTTGGCGTAAAATCAATTTTGGCACATAATTGCAGGCGATTGGCTTGTAAATTAGCGTGTGATAAAACAACTCCTTTAGGTACACCTTCTGAACCAGAAGTAAATAACACTACTGCCGGCGCATTTGGATCTAATTTTTTATTGCGATGAATTATTTTTTGATAATAAAAACGCGTGCACAAAGAAAAAAACATCCCATGTAATTTTCTAAAAATATTAATTTTACTTCGTAAATCCTCAAGGTATATAACAATAATGCCCGCATTTTCTATCGCTTTAGCTAATAATTGAAAATTCCCACGTTCAATAAATTTTCTTGAAGTATAAACACGTTTGATTTGTGCAAGCTGACAAGCAAGTAATACATTATTTATTCCAGAAGAATAATTTAACATCGCAGGGACACGCGAAAAAGCTTGTAACCCAAAAAATAAAACGGCAACCGCAAGTGAGTTAGGCAATAAGATCCCAACTTTTTCATCGAATTGTGTTTTCTTTGAAAGATATTTTCCTAAAATAAAACAGCGCATCACAAAACTGTGATAGGTGATGGGTTTGCGTTCAATATCTTCTGCAATAAGATGGCGACGACCATGTGCGTTCTTTGCTGTGAGTAAAGAATAAAATAAAGTGTGATCTCGATTGCGACTGCGAAAAACCATGTCTGTCATTAAGTCGTATAACATGAATCCCATTTTTAGACGACGCGCACGCCCTCGTTTTTCAGCCAATTCAAATTGTTGGGGTGGATAAAGTGTTAAAGTAATTTTGGGAAACCATTTAATATCATGTTTGCCTTTCATTCTGGAAAAAAAGGAATATTGCGCACCTTCAATGCATAAAGGTAATATTTTTGCGTTTGATTTATCAGCGATAAGTGCCGGCCCTTCGTATACTTTCATTAAAGCCCCCGTCACTGTAACTCTGCCTTCCGGAAAAATAGCACAACGGTTTCCTTTTTTTATAAATGCAATCAATGATTTTGCTTGGAGGGGACTCATGGGATCTAAAGGATGCGCATCTATCATACTCAAGAATAAACGTATCCAACGTTGTTGGACGGTGTGTGTGTTTACTGCAAATGTAATTTTTTCAGGAAGAAAAGAAGCAAGTAGAACGCCATCCAAAAACGAAGTGTGGTTCGCAATGATCATGACACGCTCACCCGCTTCATAGAAATGCTCTAAACCTTTTACTTCAACACGGTATAAAAATTTTAAGATCCAACGCGCAAATGATTTCAATAAAACATCTGGCAGTAGTTTACATACATAAATACCCACTAAAATATTACCCAGTGCAAGCAAACCAAATAACGATAAAATAGAAAAGCCAAGATTTAATAAAATTATTGAAACAATAGCACCCAACAACATAAATAGTGAGCTGATAATATTGTTCGCCGCCATCATGCGGGCACGATGAGATTCTTGGCTGCGCTTTTGTAACAAAGCATATAAAGGAACGATATATAACCCTCCCGAAAGGGAAATACCCATAAAATCAAGCAAAATATGCCATTCACGTAAGTGATGAAAAAAATAAGTGAGGTTATATAATGATAAAGAAGTCATGCTGGGTTTAGGATCTAAAAAATAAAGATCAAAAAGAAAAACAGCCATCCCCAAAGCACCCAACGGAACATAGGTTGCGTAGACTTTCCCTTTTAATAAATGCATACATAACAAAGAGCCCAAAGCCATACCAATGGAGAATAAAGCAAAAAAACAAGTACTTACCGATTCATTTGCATTTAAAATAGTTTTAACAAAACTCGATAGTAAAATTAAAGTATTTCCACCCACAAGCCAAAACCAGGAAATACCAAGAATAATTAAATAAATATCCCAGCGTTTTTTTGCATGCCGCGTGATATGCCATGCTTCTTTGAGAAAATTTAAATTGATCTTAAGCTTAGGAGAGGCAGGCCCTGCATTTAAAATAAAACAACTGCTTATCCAACCTGCCAAAGCAACTATCGTTAAAATCAAAAAAATAAGAGCAGCGCCGTGTTCTGTTAAAACAATCACACCCCCCAAAACAGAACCCGTTAGAATTGCAAGAAATGTTGAAGCTTGGATGAAGGCATTACCATCAATTAATTCTTTTTCCACAAGATGATCAGGCAAAATGGCATATTTGAGCGGTCCAAAAAAAGCAGACCGTATCCCGAAAAGAAACAAAGTCGTCATTAGAATGGTGAGATCACGCGTATAAAACCCAAATGCAGCTAATAAAACAAGGCCTATTTCAATGACTTTAATGCGCCGAATCAATGAAGCACGCTCATATTTATCTGCCAACTGTCCTGCTATACCCGAAAATAAAATAAAAGGAATAACAAAAAGTCCCGCCGAAAATAATATTTTAGATTGCACATGCTGATCAGCATTAGAATAAATACCAAAGGTGATTAAAACAACAAGTGCATTTTTAAAAACATTGTCATTGAATGCCCCTAAAAATTGAGTCAAAAATAATGGAAAAAAACGCCTTGTTTTTAATAAATGAAAATGACTTTTTTCCATAAATGTTTCTCTCGAATTTTAATAGACGCTCACTTCGAATTGCTCAATAGGTAACGATGGCAATTCAAATTCAATAGGTGCTGAAGTATTTTTTACGTTTTCTCGCTGTAATTCTAAATTTTTAAAATCCCATTTCGTTTTATCCATCATCTGGCTAGGTTGGATGTCAGTAAGCGCATGCAATAAATTGCTTGGCACTTTTGGATTTTCTTGGCTTAATGATTCAATCAAGTTCGCTATTTTTTTTCTCATTAAATTCTCTTGAGAACCACATAGATTACAAGGAATAATTGGGAAATTTTGCTCTTTTGCGTAAACCGCTATATCTTTTTCTTGGCAATAAACCAGGGGACGAATCACAATATGTTTTTTATTGTCTGTCAATAATTTAGGTGGCATTGATTTTACTTTACCATTATAAAACGCAGACATTAAAAAAGTTTGGATTAAATCATCGCGATGATGTCCTAAGGCAATTTTACTAAATTTATTTTTTTCAGCATAAGTGTAAATGATGCCTCGTCTCAAACGAGAGCATAAAGAACAATACGTCTTTCCTTCAGGAATTTTTTCTTTAACAATGGAATAGGTGTCTTCGCTTAAAATTTCATAGGGTAACTTACTTTCATCTAGCCAAGATTTAAGTTTGCTATCATCCCAATCTGGTTGACGTTGATCTAATGTAAAAGCAAATATTTCGAATTTATGATGAGCACGTTTTTTTAAAAGATTCAAAATATGTAATAATGTAAATGAATCTTTCCCACCTGATAAACATACCATCACCCTATCACCCGTTTGAATCATGTTGAAATCGCTAATGGCTTTTCCAACATAATGCAATAATTTTTTTTCTATTTTTGATATTTTCATTCTGACCGTATTCCCAAACGACGTTTTAAACGTTTTTTTCGTAACTCTATCAATGTCAACACAGGCCCTGAAATTGTATAGCTTACTAAAAATAAAAATAAAACTTGCGCAGGTGCAATCGCAACACCCACTAAAATTAAAATAATCGCTAAAATTGCAACAAACGGAACCCTGTCTTTTAAATTTAAATCTTTAAAGCTGCGGTAACGCACATTACTGACCATCAAAGCAGAAACAGCGATACTCAGCATTGCAATCAACAATGCCATGCTTTCCCCAGAAAAATTGTATTCATAGCACGACCAAACAGCTGCGGTTACAACACCCGCCCCCGTGGGAGAAGGCAGGCCTTGAAAATGTCCCTTATCCATCGTGGAAAGTTGTGTGTTAAATCGCGCTAAACGCAGGGTTACAGCGGCTGTAAACACAAAGGCAACAAGCCAGCCGGGTTTACCTAAATAGCTTAAAGACCAGCTATAACAAAGTAAGGCAGGCGCGACAGCAAATGACACGACATCTGATAAACTATCATAATGTGCCCCAAAAGCTGTCTCTGTGTGTGTTAAACGGGCAACACGACCATCTAATGAATCACTGATAGCAGCAATAAAAATAGCGATAGGTGCTAAGTCGAAAAGACCTTTCATGGCTGCAACAATGGCATAAAAACCTGAAAATAGGCTTACCGAAGTAAATATATTCGGTAAAAGGTAAATGCCTCTCGGGCGATTGGGAAAAAAATCTTTTTTATCTGTCATAAAATCCTGAAAATTTTACATGAAACAATGCGCATCATAAAAAAATAGTGCTAGAATAGTCAATGTAAATAACTTCTTCGCATTGATTCATGAAACAAACTAAATCCAAAAAAATTATTATTGAAGGTATCACTCAAACGGGAAAAACCTTCCGCCCTGCGGATTGGGCTGAAAGAATGAGTGGTTCCTTGTCGACGTTTAAAGGACATCGCATTCAATATTCCCCTTTATTACAACCCATCGTAAAAGATGGCTATAAATGTGTTTTACTTGATCCTGACCTTAAAAAAACAAATCTAAGTTTATATAACTCTATCCTCGAGTTTGCCAGAACAAATAATTTAAAGATCTGCCAAGATTTGGAGGATGAATAATACTATGAAAAATATGAAAAAAAAGTTATTCATCGAAACTCAAGGGTGCCAGATGAATGAGTATGATTCTGCAGGCATGGCGAATTTATTAAAACATACACACCAATTTGAATTGACGCAGGAAGTCTCTTCTGCGGATGTTATCTTATTAAATACTTGTTCTATTCGAGAAAAAGCACAAGAAAAAGTATTTTCAACATTAGGCGTATATCACGATCTTAAAAAGAAAAGGCCAGATGTTCTCATCGGTGTAGGCGGTTGTGTTGCAAGTCAAGAAGGTGAAGAAATTCTAAAGCGAGCGCCTTTTATTGATGTTGTATTTGGCCCTCAAACCTTACATCGTTTGCCTGAAATGCTTGAAGAAGCAAATCACACCCATAAACCTGTTATCGATGTTTCTTTTCCCGAAATTGAAAAATTTGATCGCCTTCCTGAAGCAAAAGCAGATGGCCCCACAGCCTTTGTATCCATTATGGAAGGTTGCAGTAAATATTGTAGTTACTGCATTGTCCCTTATACACGAGGCGAAGAAATCAGCCGACCTTTTGAAAAAGTAATTCAAGAAATTGTGGCTTTAGCAAAACAAGGGGTAAAAGAGGTTAATTTATTGGGCCAAAATGTAAATGACTATCGTTCTACTTATTCACAAAAAAAACCCGTAGATCTCGCTTTATTAATCTATTATGTTGCTGCTATCGAAGGCATTGAGCGTATTCGATTCACAACATCACATCCACGCGCATTTTCAGATAATTTAATTCAAGCTTATGCAGACATTCCGCAGTTAGTAAATCATTTACATTTGCCCGTTCAAAGTGGTTCTGATCGCATACTTGCATTAATGAAACGCGGTTATACTGCAAAAGAATATTCAACAAAAATCAAACGTTTAAAAGAAGTGAGACCGAACATCAGCATTTCGTCCGATTTTATCGTGGGATTCCCGAACGAAACGGATGAAGATTTTGAAGCAACAATGGAATTGATTTCAGAAGTAGGTTTTGATAATTCCTTCAGCTTTATTTACAGCAAACGACCAGGCACACCTGCGGCTAAGCTTGTTGATAACATTCCTTTAGAAACAAAGAAAGAACGACTTACCGTTTTACAAAATCAAATCATGCAACATACAACACACATCAGTAACACGATGATCAACACAGTTGAACCTGTCTTAGTCTATGCCCTATCAAAGAAAAGTAACGATGAATTAGCGGGCAGAACAGAAAACAATCGTGTTGTGAATTTTCCAGGACCAAAAAATTTAATTGGTAAAATTGTTAATGTTCGTTTTACTCAAAGTCGAATGAATACACTACGAGGAGAGTTATGAGCAATGATCTTGATATAGATAATGACGTTATCCACGCTATCCATCTCAATCCAGAAGATAATCATCGCCTAGCAAATTTGTGTGGTTATTGTAATGAAAATCTAAAGCAGATCGAAAATCAACTAACTATTAAAATTAATAATCAAGGCCACCATTTCCAAATCACGGGGAAAAACAACAACGTCGATATTGCAAAAAGATTATTAACCTCCCTTTACCAAGAAACAGTACGAGATTCCAATTTAACCCAACACAAAGTTCATCTTTTCATACAACAAGCCAAACCTCAAAATGAAACATTAAAAGATGAAATCATTGTTGCACAAGTTAAAAAGGGATTAATTAAACCTTATACTAAAAATCAACAAGCCTACTTAAAAAATATTTTAAATCATGACTTAAGTTTTGGTATTGGCCCAGCAGGCACAGGGAAAACCTATTTGGCTGTTGCCGCGGCTGTTTTGACACTTGAACAAGAGAAGGTAAAACGAATTTTACTCGCACGACCTGCTGTTGAAGCAGGCGAACGTCTTGGGTTTTTACCCGGCGATCTCTTGCAAAAGGTTGATCCTTATTTTCGCCCACTTTATGATGCTTTATATGAAACGCTGGGCGTTGAAAAAGTAAATAAATTACTTGAACTACATACGATCGAAATTATACCCCTTGCTTTTATGCGCGGCCGAACTTTAAATGACTCTTTTATTATTTTGGATGAAGCACAAAACGCAACAAAAGAACAAATGAAAATGTTTTTAACACGCATTGGTTTTGGATCAAAAATTGTTATCACGGGCGATATGACACAAGTCGATTTACCTAAAGGTCAACATTCTGGTTTAGTGCACGCAAAAGAAGTTTTAAAAAATATTCCCGAGATTAGTTTTACTTTCTTTGATAACGAAGATGTTGTAAGACACCCTTTGGTGCGTCAAATTATTCAGGCATACAGCACTTTTGATTAAGGAATGCGAACTCTTTCATATGTTGCAAAAAATTTCTTTTCAGATTATCTGTAAAAACAAAAAATATCCTTCAGAAAAAGAAATGAAGCAATGGATAAAGGCAGCGTTTCCCCCTAAAAAAAGTATGCAACTTAACGTACGACTTGTAACCCCTAAAGAAATTCAAAATTTAAATCGCATTTATCGAGGGAAAAATAAAACAACAGATATTTTATCTTTTCCTTTTCAAACACCAAAAACATTAAAGAGCAATTTTAAAGGTGATATTGTATTATGTCCTACTGAAGTTAATTTTGCGGCAAAAAAACAAAAAAAAAATTTAAAAGCGCACTGGGCTCATTTATTGGTTCATGGAACTTTACATTTATTGGATTTTGAACACGATACTGTTGATGGAGCAAGAAAGATGATGTCTCATGAAATTAAAATTTTAAATTCTTTTGGCATTCCCAATCCCTATTGAGATCCCCTATGACTAATCACTGGCTAGAGCGCCTCTCTCATGCTTTTTTGAAAGAACCCAAAAATCGCGATGAATTATTTCAATTACTTCAAGAAGCTCAATTACGTGATGTACTAGATCTGAGTTCTTTAAAAATGATAGAAGGCGTATTACACATATCTGAACTACATGTACGTGATATTATGGTCCCTCGTGCGGCCATGGTGATAATTGAACATAATCAAACGCTTGAGGAAATACTTCCTATCGTTATTGAATCTGGTCACTCACGCTTTCCTGTTATGGGTATTCATCGAGATGAAGTAAAAGGCATCTTGCTTGCAAAGGATTTATTAAAATTTCAACTCAATAAAGAACTTAAAATAAATTCCTTACTTCGCCCTCATTTTTCAGTACCTGAAAGCAAACGAGTTGATATCCTATTGCATGAGTTTCGCGCCAAACGAAGCCACATGGCGATAGTTTTAGATGAATATGCCAGTGTTTCGGGTTTAATTACGATTGAAGATATCCTTGAAGAAATCGTAGGGGATATTGAAGATGAATACGACGTTATAGAGGATGAAAATATTTCCCGCATGGGAAACAATCATTTTTTTATTAAAGGATTAACACCTATTAAAGATTTTAATGAGTATTTTAAAACACAATTTGATGACAATGAGTTCGATACCATTGGCGGTCTCATCACACGGGCATTTGGTCATGTTCCCAAAAAAGGAGAGATTACAAGCATTAATAATTTGAAATTTAAAATTTTGCAATCAGACAGCCGCAGAATCTATTCATTACGCATTACTCCCAAAAAAATAATATAATTTATCATAGAAATTAATTTATTTTTTCTATAGAATCGAAGTCAATGTTGTTAGTGAGTTTTTAAGAGGACGCCAGAAATGCCTACTCAGCGTAGCTACTTCTATGATACTCAGCAACTTCTTGCCTTTTTCAACCACCCTGATTTTTTTTTCAAATATCTTAATTACGCCAAAGAATATTGTAACCCCCAAACCCCCCAACATGCTTATCAAATTGCTAAAGAAATCGAAAACGCCCATCGAACACTCGAGAACGATATTCTTGAAGTAGAGCATTATTTCGATAAACACTCTTCTTCTGAAAAAGAAGAATATATCGATGACCTGTTCGAGTCTTTAAGGCCAAGTGAAAAAATAGATATGATTTGCGATCTATCTAATGCTGCATTCGAAGAAACAAACAAACATTATTTCTACAATGATTTACGTAAAAAAACACTTACTCTTTTGCCGGAAGAAAAAAAAGAAGCATTAAAACAATATTTTTCTAATTTATTATCTACGATAGACACCTCAATGAACGAAAGCAAGAAAAATGAACTGCTACTCGGACAAATAATCCAAACCAAAAAAAATAACTTTTTACATGAAGCTTTTAAAGAAGGAAGTAAAAAAGCTTTAGAAGACGAAGATGCTGAAGCGGGTGCGTTAGCAGTTCCTATTGCAAAGCTCATCGCAGCCATACTGCTCGGCGCAAGCCCTAAGGGGCATCTTACTCTTAACGTCTATTCTGGAGGAGATGAGGATGTTTTTACAGATGCGGAATTAAGTGAGGACACGGCAAGTTATTTTCATTTCTGTATTCTCTTAAGAAATAGATTTACTAAAACAGCCTTTACTATTTTTTGCGATCTTTGTGAATTCACAGCAGAAGAACTTGATGAAAGAAGCCAAAAAAATAAACTTACTCCCTTGTTAGTAGCAATTTATGCGGCTTCTTTTGAGTGTACTCAAAAACTTATTTCAATAGGTGCAAATTTCACGACAAGTGTAAACTACCCTGCCGAATCCGCAGAACCCATCTCTGTGGCTGCATTTTTAGAAAAATTAAAAAATTATACCTACGCAGTCTCTATCGGCGTAATTCAATCTCAATACAAAATGCGAACTTTGTCTTGCTTATCAGAAGAGCATCAAGAAAAAATTACAGCATTATTAGAAAAACCTTGTTATGAGGAACTGCTTAACAAATTCACTTCCTTATTACGATTAAATGAATCTGAAGAAAATTTCTTAAGGCATGCGCAAAAATACATAATGAAATTAATAAAAATTGAAAAATTCATAAAAGAAAAAACCTTAGAGTTAAACACACCACAAATTACGCAGTCGTTGTAAAAAGACCTACCTTAATTCCTCTTCGCTTCGTTATGGGGCTTGTATGTTTAAAATCGTAAATAACCCCTCGAGGGCACTACATCTCAAGATAATGAGGCCCATCACCTCCTTCAGGAGGAACCCAATTTATATTTTGGTAAGGATCTTTAATGTCACATGTTTTGCATTGAATACAATTGGAAGCATTGATCTGTAAATAAGGCCTCTTTTTTTGGTTAAGAAGAATTTCATAAACACCAGCGGGGCAATACCGCGTTTCAGGTGAATCATATATTTTTAAATTTTTTGAAATCGCAATTTCAGGATGATGTAATTGCAAATGACATATTTGATTTTCTTCATAACGAAGATTTGAAAGATAAACCGATGTTAATTTATCAAACGTAATTTGATTGTCAGGCTTTGGGTAAATTATTTTTTTACACTGTTTTGCAGGTTTTAATTTTTCCGAATCTTGCTTGTGCGAAAAAGTCCAGGGCGCCCTTCCCTTTAATAGGTACGTGTCTAAAGCAGCATAAATCAAACCTGGGATCAATCCAAAACGAAAACCAGGACGGATATTTCTCGCATCATATAATTCTTTCCATAACCATGAGTCATGCATTAACGTCGTGTATTTTGTCGCTTCTTCTTGACAGGCCAATATGGCTTCTTGAAGCGCACACGCTGCCAAGATGCCTGACTTCATTGCAGTATGATTACCTTTTATTTTAGGTACATTTAAAAATCCAGCAGCATCACCGACGATAAGTGCACCCGGCATGGTCAGCAGGGGAATAGATTGTAATCCTCCTTCACAAAGGGCCCGCGCACCATAACACAAACGTTTCCCACTCTTAAATAAAGATTTTATTTTCGGATGTGTTTTAAAACGTTGAAATTCTTCGAAAGGATCTAAATAAGGATTTGAATAATCAAGTCCTACTACAAACCCAACAGCGACATGATGTTGTGAGAGATGATAAATAAACGATCCACCGTAAGTTTGAAAATCCAAAGGCCATCCTACGCTATGAAATACTTTCCCCTGAGAATAATCAGGCGAATCAACTTCCCACAATTCTTTGATTCCAAGACCATAGGTTTGGGGCGCTTTATTTTTTCTTAACTGAAATAATTCTATGACTTTTTTTGTTAAAGAACCGTGACAACCTTCGGCAAATACAGTGTGTTTTGCGTAAAGATTCATGCCTACTTGAAATCGAGGCGTTTCATTTCCTAATTTATCTCTTCCTTTATCCCCTGTGATAACACCTTTAATTTTATTTTTCTCTAGTAATATGTCTGTTGCAGCAAAGCCAGGAAAAATATCAACACCTAAACTTTCTGCTTGAGAGGCTAACCACTGACAAAACTCACCTAAACTTATAATGTAATTTCCAGTGTTTTTCATTTGATTGGGGAGGGGCAATGGAATTTTTTTATTTTTTGTTAAAAAACAAAATTCATCTTTCAAGGCAGGTACTTTTAAAATATCAATATAATTTTCTTCAGGAAATAATTCTTTTAATGATCTCAATTCCAACACAGCACCTGAAAGAAGGTGTGCACCAACATAAGCACCTTTTTCTAAAATACAAACCTTCAATGAAGCATTTAATTGCTTAAGATGTATCGCGCATGCCAAACCCGAAGGTCCAGCACCCACTATGACCACATCGTAACTTAAAGATTCTCTCACTTAATCCCTTTTTGAAATAAGACGTTTGACACCTGGTTTTTCAACAGCAACGTAGACTAAAATCGCGTCGGATACTTTTAATGTTCCCGAATGAAAGACATTGCGACGTTGCGCATACGCTTCAATATGAATCGTTAACGATGACTTACCCACATGCGTTATTTCACCATAAAAGCTCACTAAATCATAAACATAAATAGGTTTTAAAAATGTAAGATCTTTTACTGCTACCGTTACAATAGGACCTTCTGTGTACTCAATACCTAAAACAGCCCCCGCAAGATCAATCTGTGACATCAACCAACCTCCAAAAATGTCACCTGTGTTGTTAGTTTCATTGGGCCTTGGGATTACACGTAGTAATAATTTCATGCTTGAAGAAGGCGTATCGTTTTCCCTATTATCAATTGACATAAAATGTTCCTTCAATAATGAATAACTATAAAGTATAGCTACTAAATCATAGTTTTTTTAAGAAATTGCGATAAATTATTACACTGCAATAAGTAATGCCGTTTTTGTTTCGCGCCCGCCTGCCCATGAAATAAGCCTAACAAAGGTTTTAATAAAATTTTAAGAGGAATACCTTCTTTTTGTTTTTGTTCTGCATAAGTAACATATCGCTGCAATATATTTTCTCTTCTTGGTATTTCCGAATCATAAAATGTTTTTTCAAGCTGCGATAAAAAATAAGGATCACGACAAACTTCTCGTCCTACCATAATGCCATCCACTTTATTTAAATGTTGTTTTGCAGTGTTTATTTCTTTTATTCCTCCATTTAAAATAAATTTTAATTTAGGAAAATCTTTTTTAAGTTGATAGACACGCTCATACATTAAAGGAGGGATATCACGGTTTTGTTTGGGCGATAACCCTTTTAACCAAGCTTTTCTTGCATGGATAATAAATTCTTCACAACCTGCTTCTGAAACAGTTTTTATGAATTCACAAAGGAATTCATAAGAATCTTGTTTGTCGACACCGATTCGCGTTTTCACTGTTACCGGCAAATCAACCCGCTGAATCATGCTTGCAACACAATGGGATATGAGTTTAGGTTCTTTCATCAAACAAACACCAAAATGCCCGGATTGAACACGAGCGCTCGGACAACCTACATTCAAATTAATTTCGTCATAACCATATTTTTTTGCATAGACAGCGCAAGCTGCTAATGCTTGAGGGTCATTGCCTCCCACTTGCAATGCCAGAGGATGTTCTTCAGATGAGTATTCAAGTAACCCTTCTCTATTTTGATTTAAAATAGCCTGCGCATGGATCATTTCAGTGTATAAACGTGCTCGCGATGAAAAGAGCCGCCAAAAATAACGGCTATGCCTATCGGAATAATCGATCATAGGCGCAGTAGAAAGAAGGTAACAAGTCGACATTTTAAAAAAAACTTCACTTCTTGAAAACGGGGGATTATTATAACCGCTGCATGAGCGTCATGCATATCTAGCGTACCACCCATCCGCCTCATAAAGAGGTATTGATAGTTTCAGGAGATAATTTATGCTTAACTTTTTTAAAAAAATAGCACTCTTTGCAAGTGCTGCCTTGATCATCGGTCCTGTTTTTGCAAACCCACTTGAAGCCACACCCAGCGAAGCCAAAGCTAACCCTGCTTCTCAAATTGAGCAAGCTTCTCCACCTATTATGGAATTAGCTGCTGCTGATGAAGTTTCTTCCGCACCTGCTACAACAGAAGCTACTGCTGAAAAGACTGAAAAAACAGCTAAAAAACAACATCACCGTCATCATCGTAAAGCTAAAAAAGAAGAAACCAAGTCAGAATCTTCTGAAGAAGCCACTGCTTCTAACTAAAATGACTCATTAGACTTCTTTCGAAACCTGTGTATTTTGCTTTAGTTCGAGGCGCATGGGTTTCGAGTAGCGGAGTTTATGTGTATAAATGAGCAGCGGAGAAACCCATGCGACACGGAAATAAAGTAAAAGACGCAGGTTTCGAAAGAAGTCTATTCTTCACGGTAATTTATCTTTAAAGGGCTATACTAACTTTTAAGTTTAGTCCTTTTTATTAACTTCAATTTTTGGAGAAACAAGGATGCATTTCTTCGTCGCCCTTATTTTTCTTTTAATCATCGCAGGCATTTTTGCATATCATCAAATGCCCCCTAAGGTTTGGGTTCCTGTCTTTATCATCACCTTAATCTCTTATCATTTAACACACGCAACACATCTTGTTTTATTATTATTATTCGATCTTATTTTTATTACCGTTGCAACAATCACACTTATTAAATCGCTTCGTTTACAGTTAATTTCTCATCCGCTTTTTTTATTCATTCAACGTAATCTACCTGCCATCAGTAAAACAGAAAAAGAAGCCTTGGCTGCCGGTGATGTATGGTGGGAGAAAGAGCTTTTTTGTGGGAAACCTAATTGGAAAACACTTTTAGCAATGGAAAAGCCTCGATTATCTCAGCGCGAACAAGCCTTTTTGGATAATCAAGTTGAAGCTTTATGCGCCTTACTCAATGACTGGGAAATCAACCATGTCAGCCATGACTTACCTAAAAATGCTTGGGAATACATTAAAAAAGAACGTTTTTTAGGCTTGGTTATTTCAAAGGAATACGGAGGACATGCTTTTTCTACCCTCGCCCATTCCAGCATTATCACAAAAGTAGCTTCACGTAGCTTAAGTACTGCAATCAGTATTATGGTGCCTAATTCCTTAGGTCCAGCTGAGTTACTCACCCATTATGGTACACAAGAACAAAAAAATTATTATTTACCCCGTTTAGCACGCGGTGAAGAAATCCCCTGCTTTGCTTTAACAGAACCCCTGGCGGGCAGTGATGCAGCTAACATTCAAAACCACGGGGTTATTTGCAAAGGTCGCTACAATGATCAAGAAGTCTTAGGGCTCAAACTAACATGGGATAAACGTTATATTACGCTAGCACCCATTGCGACAATTTTGGGTTTAGCCATCAAAACCTATGATCCTCAACACTTTCTTTCAAAAAAAGAAAATTTAGGTATCACTTTATGCCTTATCCCCACTAAGCATCCTGGCGTTGAAATTGGGAAACGACACTTTCCTTTAGGGATGGGGTTTATGAATGGCCCTACTTCAGGAAAAGATGTTTTTATTCCTATGGAATGGATCATCGGCGGTGAAAAAGAAATTGGGAATGGTTGGCGTATGCTAATGGAATGTTTGTCCATTGGTCGTGCTATTTCACTACCTTCTGTCAGTACGGCAACAGCACATCTTTGTTTTCGTACAACAGGCGCTTATGCGCTTGCACGAAAACAATTTAATGTGCCCATCGGCACTTTTGAGGGGATTAAATTAAAATTAGCAGAGATCGCCGCCTATAGTTATCAACTTGAAGCAACTCGTATCATGACGGCAAGTGCGGTGGATCAAAATATAAAACCCACTGTTGCTTCTGCCATTACAAAATATCATTTGACAGAGTTAAGTCGTGAAATCTTAAATAATGCGATGGATATTCATGGCGGACGCAGTATTCAACTAGGCCCGCGCAATTATTTAGGGCATGGTTATCAAGCTATCCCCATTGCAATTACCGTAGAAGGCGCAAACATTCTCACGCGTAATTTAATTATTTTTGGGCAAGGCGCTTTCCGTTGCCATCCTTATTTACGTGAGGAAATGGAAATTACCTCTGGCGAACTCACACCCAGCACACTCGCTGCTTTTGATAAATTATTGTTTTCACATTTATCTTATAGTTTAAACAATAAGGTACGTGCTTTTATTTTAGCACTCTCATCACCTTTAGTAAATTTATTTAATAGACACTCATTAAAATGCTATTACCATCAATTAACACGTTTTAGCGCTGCTTTAGCTTATCTTTCAGATTTAACAATGTTGTTTCTAGGTGGAAAACTAAAACGAAAAGAAGCACTTTCCGCTCGACTAGGTGATGTATTAAGCGAACTTTACCTTGCAAGCGCTTGTTTACGCTATCACCATGATCACGGAGAGTCACCGGAAGAATGGCCTTACATTGAATGGATTTTGAAAAATAAATTATTTCGAATTCAAACTGCTCTCACTGAATTTTTAGATAATTTCCCCTATCCTTGGATGGCGAAAATTTTTCATTTTTGGATTTTTCCCTTTGGTAAACATTTTAAAAAGCCAAGCGATAACTTATCATTTGAATTGGCACAACATATCATGCAACCTTCTGCACTTCGTAATCGTCTTACGCAACTTTGTTATATGAAAAAAGAAAAAGATGATCCTGTTTATCGAGTAGAAAAAGCATTTCTCAATGTGCTAGCTACCGAAAGCATTTCAAAAAAAATAACAATGGCAATAAAAAAAGGAAGTTTATCGAAAAATTTACCTTATGAAGATCAGATTGACGAAGCTATTTCTCATAATATTATTACAAAAGAGGAAGCCAGCGCCTTATTAGAAACACACGCCGCTGTGCTTGATGCCATCCAAGTGGATGCCTTTGATCCTAATTATTTTAATTCTATAGGAGCCTAGCAGTGACATATCAGGATATTTATATTGTTGACGGTATTCGTACTCCTTTCTTAAAAGCAGCAAACAAACCCAACCCCTTTTCTGCTGCTGATCTATCCATCTCAGCATGTAAAAATCTATTATTACAACGCTCTTATCCCATAGAAGAAGTCATTGCAGGGTGCGTCATTCCCAGCGCAGATGAAACAAATATCGCACGTATTATTGGCTTACGTTCAGGTTGCAAAGTCAGCGTGCCCGCGATGACAGTTCAACGGAATTGTGCCTCAGGCTTGCAAGCTTTAGACACAGCAGCGCAACACATCGCTGAACTGAATTACAATTTAATTTTAGCAGGTGGAACAGATGCCATGTCTCACGCGCATCTCTTTTTCAATGAGAAAATGGTTTTATGGTTTTCACAATGGTTTGCTTCCAAAACATTAAAGCAAAAACTCGCTTGTTTAATGCAACTTCGTCCTAATTTTTTTGTTCCTATTATTGGTTTACTTCGTGGATTAACAGATCCCGTTGTAAAACTCTCAATGGGGCAAACAGCTGAAATCATAGCGCATAAATTTAAAATTACGCGACAAGCCATGGATGAATTTGCTTTGGCAAGCCACAAGCGTGCGGCCATGGCACAAGATAAAAAATTATTTGAAGCAGAAATCACATCAATATATGACACCCAAGGACAAGCTTACGAAATAGATAACGGTGTACGTCGTGACACGACACTTGAAAAATTAGCGAGCTTAAAACCTTTTTTTGATAAAAAATTTGGGAATGTCACTGCAGGTAACAGTGCGCAAATCACCGATGGCGCTGCTTTTTTAATTCTTGCAAATGAAAATTCTGTTAAAAAATATAATCTTCCTGTTTTAGGTCGTATTGTTGATACACACTGGGCTGCTTTAGATCCTTCAGAAATGGGTCTAGGCCCCGCTTATGCGATTCCACCTTTATTAAAACGCAATCATCTAACCGCCAACGATATTGATTATTGGGAAATTAATGAAGCTTTTGCTGCACAGGTTCTTGCTTGTCTTAAAGTACTGAAAGATGCTGATTATTGTAAAAAGCATTTCAATTTAGACCATGCGTTTGGCGAGATTCCGATGGATAGATTGAATGTTGATGGGGGAGCAATTGCTTTAGGGCACCCCGTCGGCGCGAGCGGCGCACGCCTTGTCTTGCACCTTCTACATACCCTCAAACGTACACACACACGTTACGGCGTGGCTTCCCTTTGCATCGGCGGGGGACAAGGGGGGGCGATGTTGGTAGAAAGTATAAATACGGGTTAGCGTTGTTACCTGTAATTTCGCTACGCTTATTACAGGCTGATTCTCCCCTCTCCCACGTCTAAAAAATGAGAAGAAGAAATGATTTTATTGTGGGAGAGGGGAATTTTTGTGATAAGTAGCTGAAAATTAAGTCTTGACTTCAACACAGTAACCTACTTTTTCGTTACAGACTACTTCACAATCAAATTATTCTTCACAGACAATACGCCTGGAACACTTGCAGCAATCTGAGTTGCACGCTTACTTTCTTTTTTATTATCAACAAATCCACTTAGCTGTACTCGACCTCTATGAACGTTAACGCTAATAGCATCATTTTTTAAGTAAGGATCGGAAATAAACGCGGCTTTCACTTTTGCAGTAACCACACTATTCGACATGTAAGGATCCGGCGTTAAATTATCTTCCGGTGGTTTGACATACTCTTTGACATAAGTACATGCAGTTAAAGAAATTAAACCCATCATTATTAATAAAAAAAATATCCTACTCATTTTAATGCTCCTAAATAAATTATATGCTTGTCACAAATGAAATTTCCGTTTTTTTATTTTCGAGTCCTTTTAATCTAAAATAAAAGGCTGGGCTAAACTTCGTTTTCAGGTCTTCGACCTGATAAAAAACCCCGGAAATTTCATTTGTGACAAGCTACTCTCGTCGTAATTTTTCTGAGAATGCTAAAGGCGTCGGGTAGCGTAACACAACCCAATAAGAAGAAACAATAAACGTAAAGACAGTCGCTAATTGAATAAGCGTGTTGGCTTTTGTACTCATTAACGTAGGCATCATCACGCCTGCAAGACTTGCTAAAATCAAGGAAAATTCACTGGCCTGCCCAAGACGTACACCGGCTTCCGCCGAAACTTCATCACTTTCACCCGATAATCTAAAGAGCATTCGAAACACGAGCGGTTTCACAATTAATAATACACCCGCTAAAACAAGCGCCGGTATGATTACTAAATTTAATTCCGAATATTGCAAACCCGCACCTACAGAAAAGAAAAATAATACGAGGAAAAAATCACGTAGCGGTTTTAAATTTTCTGCAATATAACGCGCTATGGGACCCACTGCGATAGAAACCCCCGCAATAAACGCACCAATCTCTGCAGATAACCCTAGAAAAACAGCTATCTGTGCCATCCATAAACACCAACCTACCGCTAATAAAAAAATATATTCTCTAATACGATCGAAACGTTTTAATAAAGGATAAATAATAAAACGCTCCATGGTAAATCCAATGATTAACAAGGTGGGCAAAGCCACAAGTAAAACTAAAAAATCTTTTAATGTTAAACCATCACCTTCAAAAGCACGGATAAACAATAAAACAACGATAACTAATAAATCTTGTAACAACAAAACACTGACAATCAGTTCACCTGTGTGTTGATGATGTAACACCGTCGTCGGCAATAATTTCAATCCAATGATCGTGCTTGAAAACATCATCGCAAGAGAGGTAATCAAGGATTCAGTAAAGTTAAATCCAAAAAAACGAGCTATCAGATAGGAAATCACACCAAAAATAAAACTGCTCCCAAATGTTATCCACGATGCTTTCTTTAACATGGAAAGCAAGTCTCGAGGATTTAAATCCAAACCCAACAGAAAAAGCAGAAAGACAATGCCTACATGCCCGATGTTTTCTATCAGCTGTGCATCGCCTGAAATAAAATTAATCCAGGGACCTAAAATTATACCTAAAAGAATATACGCAACTAATAATGATTGACGTGTGAATAAAGCCAGCGTTGATAGTAGTGCAGCGCCTGTGAAAATAACGAAAATGATAAATACAAACATGTTTGCATTAAGATGCTCTAACATCATCGTCCTCCACAAGTGAAAGCAACGAGGCATTTCCACCCGCTGCCGTTGTGTTGCAAGTAACCGTTCTTTCAAGACATAAGCGAGGAAGATAATGAGGTCCGCCCGCCTTGGGACCTGTCCCCGATAAACCTTCACCGCCAAAGGGTTGTACACCCACCACCGCACCTGTCATGCTGCGGTTAACATAGCTGTTACCCACGTGCACGCGATCCAAAATAAAATTCACCGTTTCTTCAATCCGGCTATGAATTCCTAGCGTTAAACCATAACCCAGCGCATTAATATCATCAATCACTTTTGTGAGATCTGATGCTGCATAAGTGACAATGTGTAACACAGGGCCAAAAACTTCTTTTTTCAATTGCGTAATAGATTTAATTTTAAAAGCACAAGGTGCGAAAAAAGATCCTTTTTCTAAATTTGGAGGAAGCCGAACACGCGCAAGAAGCTCTGCTTGGCTTTCCATTAGTGCAATATGTTCATTTAAATTGGCTAACGCGGCTCGATCGATCACAGGCCCTATGTCTGTACTTAAATAGCGAGGATCACCTATTTTTACTTCTTCCATGGCTCCTTTTAACATCGTTAAAACTCGCTGTGAGATTTCTTCTTGAAGAAATAACACGCGTAATGCAGAACAACGCTGTCCCGCGCTACCAAACGCCGATAAGATCACGTCCGCAACAACTTGTTCTGGTAAAGCAGAAGAATCGACTAACATTGCATTTTGACCCCCTGTCTCAGCAATAAATGGCACGATAGGGCCTTTTCGCTGGGCAAGTGTTTGATTAATTATTTTTGCGGTTTCTGTGGAGCCTGTGAAAATAATGCCTTTGATACGTTCATCTGGGACAAGGTATTTTCCAATTAATGAACCCCGTGCTGGGAATAACTGTACGACTTCTTTTGGAATACCTGCTTCATGTAATAAACAAACCATCTCAAAAGCAATTAATGATGTTTGCTCAGCAGGTTTGGCAATCACGGGATTACCTGTTACTAGTGCCGCCGTGACCTGTCCTAAAAAAATGGCAAGAGGAAAATTCCAAGGACTGATACACAACAAAGGCCCTCGAGGGACAAGACGTAAATAATTCGATTCACCCGTAGGCCCTTGCAAAGACATTATTTTAAAAATCTCTCTTGCACGTGCTGCATAATAACGACAAAAATCAGCCGCTTCTCTAACTTCTGCAATAGCATCAGAATAAGTTTTTCCTCCTTCTACTTGGGCGAGATAAATAAACTTAACGCGATTTTTTTCTAATAGATCTGCGGTTTTTTCAAGTAACGCAGCGCGATGATCGACAGATGTGTTTCCCCACGTTTTTGCAGCTTTTTCTGCTGTTTCTAATGCCGTTTCAATTAAATGCTCAGGTGCATGTGTAAGCTGCCCTATAATAAAATCTTGATCACTAGGAGAATGTACCGGTATTTGTTTTTGTTTATCTTCGTAGATCTTGCCTGCTATCAAAGGTGCAGCGTAATAGGATTGATTTTTTGCTTTTTCCAAACCTTGATCTAATAATTTAAGTTCGTCGTAATTTGTAAAATCAATTCCTGCAGAATTTAAACGGTCAGGTTGATATAAATTTTTAGGTAACGGGATTTTAGGATGCGGCTTTGATTTAAGGTGGCGCATTTTCTCAACCGGATCAGCAAGAATTTCTGAAATAGGATGCGCTTCATTGACGATGCGGTTTACAAAAGAAGTGTTGGCGCCATTTTCTAATAAGCGCCGAACCAAATAAGATAATAAATCTTCGTGTGTGCCCACTGGCGCATAAACACGACAAGGGATATCTAAATTATTTTTTCCAACAACATGATCATATAAGCTATAACCCATCCCATGTAGACATTGGAATTCAAAGTCTCGGTAGTCTCCTGCCATTTCTAAAACAGCAGCCAAGCTATACGCATTATGTGTTGCAAATTGCGGATAAAAAACATCGCGCGCTTCTAAGATTTTTTTTATGCAAGCAAGATAGGATACATCTGTTGCGGCTTTTCGCGTAAAAACAGGGTAATTTGATAAACCTAACATTTGAGTTGATTTTATTTCTGCATCCCAATAAGCACCTTTAACTAAACGCACGTTAAATCGTTTTTTGTGTTTCTTTGCCAAATCAGATAAATAATCTAAAAGATAAAACGCCCTTTTTTGATAAGCTTGCACAGCCAAACCTGCGCCTTGCCAATCTTTTAAGGTGGGTGAAGTAAAAACACGCTCCATGATATCTAATGATAAATCTAAGCGATTTGTTTCTTCTGCATCAATTGTTAAAGCAATATCAAATTGTTTTGCATTTTCAGCTAAATTTAAAACGCGAGGGACAAGATATTTTAATACATCATCACGCTGTGAAAACTCATAACGTGGATAAAGTGCAGAAAGTTTTATTGAGATACTAGGGCCACGAATAACACCCACTCCTTGACTGGCTTTCCCTATTTTTTGAATCGCTTCAACATAAGAATTTAAATAACGCTCAGCATCTTTCATCGTGTATGCCGCCTCACCCAGCATATCATAAGAAAAACGATAACCTTGTGTTTGTAACTCCTCGGCACGCGCTAACGCCTCTTCAATCGTACGACCCATGACGAATTGTTTCCCTAAAATTTTCATCATGGATAAAATCGCAGCCCGAATGACAGGTTCACTGGAACGCTCAATAAAACGTTTTAAAGTAAGATATAAACTTGAAGCCTCTACTTCAGATTTTAAAACATGCCCTGTTAACATTAATCCCCAGGTCGCTGCGTTCACAAATAAGGAGGGGCTTTGTCCGGCATGGACTGCCCAATTTGCTGTGGTAATTTTATCTTTAATTAATTTATCGCGCGTTGCATTATCAGGAATCCGTAAAAGCGCTTCTGCCAAACACATTAACGCAATGCCTTCTTGCGTTGATAAATCATACTGAATCAAAAAAGCATCCAAACCGCCTCGCTTTAAGCGATCAGCACGAATTTTTTTTACCAAATCAGTGGCAAGCGCTTGAATATGATTTAAGGCCTGAGAAGACAAGCTGGCATAAGCAATCAAACCCTCTAAGCAGGTATTTTCATCCTGACGATAAACTTGTGTCATCAGGGTGCGATAATTATTTTGTTGCAAAAAAGATTTATTCTGAAATAACATAGGCGCTCTCATAAATTTTAAAATTTTAACTCGTCGAAGATATAACGAGTAATTATAGCGACTTTATCTAAATTATGCTAAAAACCTTCCTTTCTAAGAAAAACATTTCTCATCTAAAACGAGAATGTATTGCAGGCTTAACAACCTTCTTAACAATGAGTTATATACTTGCTGTCAATCCGTTAATTCTAGGCAGCACAGGCATGGATAAAGGCGCTGTTTTTGTCGCAACCTGTTTAGCCGCTGCCTTGGGTTCTTTTTTAATGGGCGCCCTCGCAAATTACCCTATCGCACTCGCCCCCTCCATGAGCCTAAATATTTATTTTGCTTATATCGTTGTAGGGCAATTAGCTTATTCATGGCAAATCACTTTGGGTGCTGTTTTTATTTCAGGTTGCCTCTTTGCCATGATGACTTTTATAGGCGTACGTCAATGGCTCATCCATTTTCTCCCCTTTAGTTTGAAAATTGGAATTATGTCAGGCATCGGTTTTTTTCTCGCATTGATTGGGTTGAAAAACTTAAATTTAATTGGTTTACATCCCCATCTTTTTTTTGATTTTTCTCATTTTTTTCAAATTGAAGTTTTATTGGCGCTTCTGGGTTTATTTCTTATATTTATACTTGAACGTTATCATGTGATTGGCGCTATTTTTATAAGTATCTTAATTATTACGGGCCTAGGTATCTTATTTCATCTTGTTTCTTTTTCAGGGATTATCGCAGCCCCACCTAGTTTAAAACCCATTTTTTTAAAATTACAATTTCCCGACATTTTTGATTTAAAATTAATGTTTGCAACATTGATTTTTCTTTTTGTCACATTATTTGATAATACAGGAACACTTATTGCCGTACTTTCTCAAGCAAAATTAATTTCTGAAAATGGAAAAATAAAAAAATTACCCCAAGCTTTATTTGCGGATAGTTTAGCAAATATAGTGGGAGCCCTCTTAGGAACATCAAGCACAGGCAGTTATATTGAAAGCGCAACCGGTGTACGTGCCGGCGGAAGAACAGGTCTGACGGCCATCGTTGTTAGCTTCTTTTTTCTTTTATCACTTGGCTTTGCACCTCTCATCAACATGATCCCTCCTTATGCTAGCAGCCCGGCTTTGATTTATGTTGCTTTTTTAATGTCTAAAAACCTGAAATATTTGTTTACAACTGAATTAATAGAGCTCATTCCTGGTCTCATCACCGCATTTGCCATCCCCCTTTCTTTTTCCATCGCCACCGGCGTTACCTTGGGATTTCTCAGCCATGCAGTGTTAATAGTCTTAACCAATAGAAGAGAAAAAATAAGCTGGGGCATTGGATTTTTAACTTTCCTGTCTTTTCTCTATTTAATACTACAATTTACTTAAGCACGGTTTTTATAGGTATCCATAATAATGCTGCGTTTCCACCTTGATCATGATCGTTTTCTAAATAGTGTTAAAACCGCATTAGCTTGCTTGATCGGGTTTTTGCTTGCTCATTTTTTTAAAATTCCAATGTCTGCTTGGATCCTCATAACAATCTTGGTCGTCATGAGTTCTCAAATTAATTTTGGAGGTGTTGTCATTAAATCGTCGATGCAGTTCATCGGCACAGTAGCAGGTGCTTTGGTTTCTGGTTTCGTATTGATTTTTTATCATGAACAAACACTTCCGATGACCCTCATTTTATTTTTTTCAATTTTTGTTTTTTCTTATCTTGCCAGCAGCCCCAAGGAAGTCAGCAATGCGGGTTTACTGGGAGCCACGACGCTCGTTATGATTTTATTATCTGACAACCCCACTTATCAAACCGCATTACTGCGATTTTTTGAAATTTCACTAGCTATCTTCATCGCGTTTTTTATCTCAAAATTTTTTTTCCCTATCCATGCTTATCGAAAAATTTATGATAGCATCGCAGAAGGTCTAACACATTACATTACGCTTTATGAAATTCTTTGGGAAAAAAACGCTGAAAGCTATGAGCGCTTTTCATGTGAAGAAATAAAAATTATTAATATTTTTTCGATACAACGTAAATTGATTTACGAAGCTTCCAATGAGTTATCAAACAAAACAGCAAGCAAACAAACTTATAATAAAATATTAAAATGCCAGCGTGAAACTTTTCGTTATATTTGCTTGATGCACCATGCTTATCTTAAAATTCAATATATTCCTGATTTGAAAGACCGACTTTCTCTTTTCAACCAACAGGTTGATTGCTGGTTACGAGAATTAATAGAGGCTTTAAAAACAAGTAGTTTTAAACTAGAATCTACCAAAATTACAAATAAAGAATTGATCCCTTTGATTCTCAGAACAACCTTCTTACCTAAAAAAACAGAAGAAGCGCTCTTAGATGAAGAAGGAAAAGAAGAAAAAAACGAAGATCAACAGCTCTATGAGCAAAATGAGAGTGAGGCTAGCTTCATATCACGATTATCGCCTGCTCCCACTCCTGCTCAGCAACTTGCACTGGACGCATTTTTCTTTTGCGCATTAAACTTAGTAAGAGAGTTGAGGAAACTCACTCGATTAGTCACACTGCTCGTTGAAAAACGACAGAAAAACAAGAGGAGATAATGACATGAGTAAAGTTCCTATGACCGTTCAAGGCAGTGAGCTCTTAAAAAAAGAACTTCACCACTTAAAAACCGGTGAGCGTTACCGTATTATTAATGCTATTTCAGAAGCGCGTGCTTTAGGCGACCTCAAAGAGAATGCAGAATATCATGCGGCAAAAGAGCAGCAAGGCTTTATTGAAGGTCGTATCGTTGATTTAGAGTCAAAACTTTCAAATGCCCAAGTAATTGATATTTCAAAAATGAAAAATCAAGGGCGGGTTATTTTTGGTTCCACAGTGACTTTATTGAATATCAGCACTGACCAAAAAGTAAAATATCAAATCGTAGGAGAAGATGAAGCTGATTTGAAAGCCTTGAAGCTTTCACACTCCTCTCCTTTGGCACGCGCTGCGATGGGGAAAGAAGTGAATGACATCATTACAGTCCAAGCGCCTTCAGGCAACATAGAATATGAGATTATTCAAGTTGAATATCTTTAAAAGAATAGGTAAGCCATTTTATTCACGGAGGAATTGAAATGAAAAAATTTTTATATTTTCCCCTTTTTTTTATTTTACTTTTACCCTCTCTTAGCTTTGCAAGCAAATATGCGTCCATTGTCATGGATTATCGCACAGGAAAAATATTGCATGCTGTAAATGCTGATGCGCCTCGCTATCCTGCCTCTCTTACAAAAATGATGACCTTGTTTATGACCTTTGACGCTTTAAAATCAGGTCGTCTCACTTTAAAAACAAGCTTGCCTGTATCACAGCATGCAGCCAGTCGCGCACCCTCTAAATTGGGTTTACGAGCAGGCGAACGGGTTTCTGTAAAAACTTTAATTTTAGCCATGGTAACACGCTCGGCCAATGATGCCGCCACGGTGATTGGAGAAGCCCTTGGACAAGGTAGTGAACGACGTTTTGCAAGAATGATGACGATTCGCGCCAAACAATTGGGTTTGCAAAAAACAAATTTTTCAAATGCTTCGGGTTTGCCTGAAGCCACTCAATTTACAACAGCACGCGACATGGCAAAGTTGGCACGTGCTCTACTCATCGTACATCCTGAGTATTATCACTATTTTCAAGTCAAAAAATTTGTTTATAAAGGCGAAGTTTGTCTTACACACAATCATATGCTCGGCCGTTATGCGGGCATTGATGGCTTAAAAACAGGTTATTGTCGTGCCTCAGGTTTTAATATTGCAACTTCCATGAAAAAAGGTAATCAAAGATTAATTGGGGTCGTCATGGGTTTGGATTCCCCTCAATCACGCGATCGCCATATGGCTTATTTACTTCACAAGATTTTTCGGCGCTATCCCTCATTTTCACAAACTTAATTTTCAAAAAAGCAGTAATTATTCACGATATTTTTCAAATAGCTACCACATTTTACGCGCATTCTTAAACCCTCATCCGGCCGCTTCGCGCCACCTTCTCCCTAAAGGGAGAAGGAAGATTCCATATAAGTACAAAACTCGCTTTTTTAATTGCAAAAATAACTGGTATATACCCAACGTACCTGAAGATGCGAGAAATTCGCATCTTCAGGTACGTTGGGTATATATAATTTAATACCAAGAATAAAAATTAAAAAAACCTCATGCCCACCTTCCTCTTGTATTTAACTCATCATGTTTTTTTAAAACGCAAGCAGTTTTTAATTGATGTGCTATCTTTATTTACCCCACTCTAACTCTCTACAAATACCTATGGAAACATTTGAGGAAGTTTTAGAAAAAATAAAAAAAACAAATGACATGAGACAAATAGTATTAAATCAGCTTCCATTAAATAGCGCCCATATAGAGGAACTTTTTAAAATACTTGAAGAAAAAAATAAAAAAGTTGAAGCTCTGAGTCTTAATGGCTGTAGTATTGATGACAATACCGCCATCACACTGTTTAAACTAATAAAAGAATCAAAAAACAATAATTTACGAAAAATAGAACTTGAGAATAATAAAATTCGCGGCGATGCCATGCCTCAAATTATCGAAACCCTTAGAGAAAAACCAAGCTTATCTATACTAACTCTTGGTAATAACCAAATTAACCCTGAGGCTATTAATCTTCTTTCAGATTCTCTTGGAAGAAACGAAACAAGTCTTACTCTTCTTTTTTTAAATGAAAATCCCATGCCAGAAAACACAAAACGCCGACTTCTAGCTGCTGTTGGGAAAAACCATACTTTAGGTTTCATTTCCATTGCAAGCACAAGCTTGGATGAAACAAATTCAGAAGAAATAGAAAAATTCATTAAAGAAAACATAGGCCTTTCCACACTGGATTTTTCAAGAAACAATCTCGAGCAAAAATGCATTTCTTCTATCCTAAATGGAATCAGAGAAAACAAAAAAATAATTAATCTTTTTTTATCAAGAACCCATCTTGGAAAACAAGGACTAGCGGATGTTTCATCTTTTTTAAAATCTAACGATACGTTAATCGAGCTCGGCCTTAACGCCAATGATATCTCCGACGAAGATTTCAAAAACCTAGCCAAATCTTTAGAAAAAAACGAAAAACTAGAGCGCCTCAGTTTAGACAGAAACAAAATTACCGACAAAAGCGCAGAAGCAATAGAGAAACTTTTAATAGAAAATAAAACTTTATTAGAATTAAATTTTGAAAAAAACCAACTTACCGACGCTGGGGCTAAAATAATATTAAGAGGCCTTAAACAAAACACCACACTGCAAGAACTTAAACTGGGTGACAACAAAGGTATCTCAACCGATACTCTTGAGGAAATAAATACGGTTTTAAAAAGAAACAATGGGTACGCTAAAAACTTTGAAAAATTAATTAAAGAAATCAAAGAATGGTTTAATAAACATTGGGCGAAATGGGAGGAAATCTTAGCATCTGAACCCAGGCCCGTTGACAATGCCATTCTTGATAAAATTTTAAATTTTATTTTTATGCCCTCAAGCAAAATTCTAGAAGAAAAACTTGGCATTGAAGTACAAAATTTAAAATCTCCTGAACAATCAAGATATATCAGAGCAATATTTTCAGAGCTATCTTTCTACGAAAAAGATTTATTTGAAGAATATTGGCGTCGCGTGCTACGTTTTTCAGAAAACAATCAAAATGACATCAACACCATGGTAACCATATTTAGACACATCCGAAAAGAATCTCCCTTATATGAAAGAGCACATCTTGAGTCAGGAATGTTTTTTGCATCCAAGCTATCGGATTTATTTCGTTCTTTTCATGAAGAAACTCCCCTTGATCTCATTTATTTTAAAAATATCATTTCTTATTTATCCTCTGCAGAAAAATATAACGCTATTTTTGTATCCGACGAAGAAATGCAAACTCGTAGTCTTGAAACCTTTGGATTTTATGAAGATTTCTTAATAAAATTTTGCAAAAATAGTTACATCGATAAAAATACATCTATCCACCCTGAAATAAAAAAATCTTTTCATGACGACATTATGGCGCTTCTTAAAAGTTGCATGACGATACTTTATTTTTCTCCCCCTCAAGTAAAACCATTAGGCGAATTGCTTTTATCTGCATATCATATCATTCACAACAACCTACAAGAAGCAGAGCTTGATGTAAACGCAGATATCTATAACAGAGCATTTACCGATCTAAAACAAAAAAACACTTTACGCTATCCTCTGATAGAAACGGAGGAAGATCAAAAAAAAATGGATGACGCTTCAAAAAATATAAAAAGCATTATCGACAAGATGCTTCAAGATCGCCGTGATTATCAAACATATCTGGCAGAAAAGGAAAAAGAGCTTAATGTAAATACAATCATCTATGGCAGTTCATTAACAGATATAAAACAAAAAAATAATTTACCGTATCCTCTGATAGAAACCGGTGAATATCAAAAAGAAATGGAAGAGACTTCAAAAAGTAAAAAAAACATTGCCGACGAACTACTTCAAGAGCGACGTGATTATCGAACATATCTGGCAGAAAATGAAAAACAACTCCCTAAGGCTAACGGAGCATTATATCGCTATCCATTCTGGAAACCTCCGGTTCCAGAGATCCCGCCCCCCTTCTCTCTTTTAGTATGTTTCATGGAATTCTCATCCAAATGCTTTTTAGAGATCATTCGCCTCCTCCTTTTATTAAAAGAGTCCCTCGACTCTCTAGGTAGATCAGAAAAAACAACATTTTCTTCAAACAGATACTCCTAGGTAAGCTTTTAAAACCTTGCAGAAGAGAGCCTGGAAGATTTTTTTTTCTAAATCGTAATTTTTTTCTTGACAGCGTTTTCCATCAGACTCATTATTCGATTTTTTTAACCCTATGGGAGAGACTGATGAGCACGCTGGAAATACCAACTCTAAGCAAAGAAACCAAGATGGATTTGCTGCATAAACCCATCAAGCATATAGACATCAAAAATCTCAATATTTCGCCCCTGGTAGAAGGCATGAAAGATACTGCCTTCCAGGCACGCAATCTTGCTCGTGCGGCTGATATTTATCAGCAAATGTTAAGCGATCAATCTTGCAATATCATTTTATGTCTTGCAGGTTCACTCATCAGCGCCGGCATGAAAAATATCATTGTCGATCTCATCAATAATAATATGATCGACGCAATTGTATCGACAGGCGCTAACATCGTTGATCAAGACTTCTTTGAAGCGCTAGGCTTTAAACACTACCATGGCTCTCCCTTTTTAGATGATCAACGATTGCAAAGCCTCTCCATCGATCGCATTTATGACACACTTATCAACGAAGATGAGTTACGCATCTGCGACAATACTATTTTTGAAATAGCCAATAGCTTAGAACCTAAACCTTATTCTTCTCGTGAATTTATCCACACTATGGGCGCCTATTTAGAAAAACAAGCTAAAGAGATCCCTTCTGTTGTTCTATCGGCCTATCGTAAAAAATTACCGATATTTGTTCCTGCTTTCAGTGATTGTAGTGCAGGTTTCGGTCTTCTCTTACACCAAGTAAAAAATCCCAAGCAACATGTCAGTATTGATTCTGTAAAAGATTTTCGTGAATTAACAGAATTAAAAATCAATTCACAAGACACGGGCTTGTTTATGCTGGGAGGGGGTGTCCCAAAAAATTTCGCACAAGACATCGTCGTGGCCGCAGAATTACTTGGCAAAAACGCCCCTCTTCATAAATACGCAATTCAAATTACCGTAGCAGATGAACGTGATGGTGCACTATCTGGTTCAACTTTGCGGGAAGCGTGCTCTTGGGGGAAGGTATCCACGAGCTATGAACAAATGGTTTTTGCAGAAGCCACGCTCGCTTTTCCTTTAATAACCGCGTATGCCTATGAAAAAGGCGCTTGGAAACACCGCAAGCCACGTGAATTTCACCGTCTCTTCTCTTAAGGGGAAAAAACATGTCTGTTCAATCTGCTCGTGATGTTTATAACATTGCTCAATGGAGTGATTCTTATTTTGATATCAGTGAAGAAGGCAGCCTTCTGGCTTTTCCCGACGGCAATAAAGAACGTCCCGGCATTAATTTACTGGAATTAACAAAAGACATCATAGAAGCAGGATTAGGCTTTCCTGTGCTTGTACGCTTTATTGATATTCTCAAACAACGCTTTGATCATTTACGAAATGCCTTTGCTCGTGCCATTCAAGATCATAATTACCAAGGCCAATACATCAGTGTTTACCCCATCAAAGTTAACCAACAACGCCGGGTTGTCGAAGAAATCTTAAAACATGGGGGAAATCGTGTTGGCCTTGAGGCAGGCAGTAAACCTGAGTTAATGGCTGTCTTAGGGCTGTCAGCAGGTCCTGACTCGCTGATCATCTGCAATGGTTACAAAGATCGTGAATACATACGACTTGCGCTTATCGGCCAATGCTTAGGACATCATGTTTATATTATTTTAGAAAAAATGGGAGAATTGGACATTGTGCTTGAAGAAGCACGAAATTTAGGTATTCAACCTCAATTAGGATTACGCGTTCGTCTTGCTTCTGTAGGCGCAGGAAAATGGCAGGACACTGGCGGTGAAAAATCGAAATTTGGATTTTCTGCAACACAAGTTTTAGAAGTCATTGACCGTTTACGCATAGAAAATAACATAGACAGATTGCAATTATTGCATTTTCATTTAGGTTCACAGATTGCAAACATCACTGACATTCAGCGCGGCATGCGTGAATGCGCTCGTTATTATTCTGAATTACGAGCACTCGGCTGTGATATCAAAGTTGTAGACGTGGGCGGGGGATTGGCGGTGGATTACGATGGGACACATTCACGCACGTTCTGCTCGATGAATTACAGCATTCAAGAATACGCAAATAACATTGTTTACACGATTGCAGAAATATGTAATGAAAATCAATTACCTCATCCACAAATCATTACTGAATCAGGACGTGCCATGACAGCACATCACGCCATGTTAATCACCAATGTAATAGGTGTTGAAAAAACAATGAATTTTAATCCCCCAGAAGCCCCGCACAAAGATGAACTTCAGGTGATACAAGAATTATGGCATGGTTATACAAACTTATCAGAGCGATCAGCACTTGAAGCTTATCATGACGCTTGCTATTGGATGTCAGAACTCAACACCATGTACACTCACGGCGTTGTCAATCTAAAAGAACGTGCGCGTGCAGAACAAATTTACTTATCAACCTGCACAAAGGTTTACGGTTTGCTAAAACACAGTGTTCGCTCTCACCGTGAAATTTTAGATGAACTTAATGAAAAACTAGCGAATAAATATTTTTGTAATTTTTCTTTATTTCAATCTTTACCAGATGCTTGGGCAATTGATCAAATCTTTCCTATTCTACCTTTAACTGGATTAGATCAAGATTTGAGTTGTCGTGGTGTATTACAAGATATCACCTGTGATTCCGATGGTCGCATTCATCTTTACGTTGACAATCAAGGGGTAGATAAAACGCTTCCTTTGCTTCCTTACACACCTGGAAAGCCTTATTTATTAGGTATTTTTCTTGTGGGTGCGTATCAAGAAATTTTAGGCGACATGCACAATTTATTTGGCGACACAGATTCCGTACATGTCGAGCTTAAACCTGAAGGAGGTTATCGTCTCGTACAACCATTGCAGGGCAACACGGTAGAAGAGGTATTACGTTATGTTCAATTCGACGCAAAAGATTTATTACAATCCTATCGTCAACAGCTTGCCAAAAGCACCCTATCTCCTGCACAAACACAAATTTGTTTGCAAGAACTCATGGCAGGATTGCACGGATATACTTATCTTGAAGATTACTAGGGCCATACCTCATGTCTTTAATAGGAAACATCTTTAATATATTAAAAGGAACGTGGAACTTACAACGAACAATCACGGGAAAACAACAAGCCACTGCAAGTGGGCAAGGCGAGTTTCTTGAAAAGTCCCCCCATCATCTTGAGTATCATGAAAACATGACTGTTCAATTCCCAGAAGTAGAACATGTGTTTTCGGCAAAAAAAAGTTATTTATTTGAATTACACGGCGATGCTATTAGCGTATTTTTTAATGAAGATGAACCTCGGTTCTTTCATCGCTTCCAACTAGAAAATAGGATGACTGCAAGTACTCTCCATTCTTGTCTTCCTGATATTTATAAGACAAATTATTTATTTCAAGCACCCAACAGATTTACCATAATACACAATGTCACAGGACATCAAAAACAATATACCTCTGAAACACTTTATACTCGTCACTTTTATTTTAGTAATGTGCTATCCCCAGACGTACAAGCTTGAATAATTTTTTCTGAAGTTTTAAGCAACAAATGTCCTTGCGTATTGATACCAACACAGATTCCTTCATGTTTTTTACTACCCGATATCACAGAAACGACTCTACCAAAAAGACCATCCCTGCTCTTCCATTCTTCTGTGAAGGCAAGCAATCCATGAGATGAAAACCGTTCTAAATAATCCATAAGCACATCAATCAGCGCGACACACAAATCATTTCGATCTTGATATTGTTCCGTAATCTTCAACAAAGACGTCCACGGCTGGCCAATATCTTTTTTAGTAGCGTTAAGCATATTGACATTAATACCAATTCCAACGATTGCTTGGCAAAAACCATTAGATTCAGCCTGTATTTCAATTAAAATTCCGGCAAGCTTGCATTGATCTACAAAAATATCGTTTGGCCATTTGATGCTTAGCATTTTATTTTTTAATTTGACGACAGATTCAATAGACTGACAAATCGCCAAACCAACAACCAAGCTTAGACCGGATAATTCACTGAGAACTTTTTGAAATGGGTATAACATAGAAAAATAAATATTCTGCCCAAAGGGCGAATACCATTGGCGATTCAACCTACCTCTACCTTGTGTCTGCAACTCAGCGATGCAAACTCTGATTTGCTCGTTTTGGCTGATAAATTTCTTCAGATATTCATTCGTTGAATCTGTTTTTTCAAGAATATCCAGTTGTATTGTAGAATGACGCAAATTAGCTTTTATCTTTTTGCGGTCTAACAAAATAAGCGGTGAACCAGTTTTTTCAAAATCCATAAAATAAATAAACTACTAAAGTATTTTTTATGAGATTATACTCGTTGTTTTTAAGATTTAGAATTACTTCCATCTGTTGGTTTAAATGGATTAAATGCTTCATTCGATGGTCTAACTTTCCCTATATCTTCGCTTATTTTAATTGTACTTTTAAAAAAACTAGCGTTGTAGCTACAATATTCAACACTCCTCAAACTTTTAGGAATAGGTTTGTTTTCCGAGGAAACCTTTAAATAAAGCGAGGGAGCATGCTTTGTCTCTCCTTTCATTAAATCCATCAATATTTCTTTATTTTCTTTTTCTACAATAAAAGAACTTATCACTGCTTCGTTCGTTATTTCTTCAACGATAGGCATTATTTTTTTTATATTTTTCTTATATTCATTTATTTTTTTTCTACATTTATACACTCTTTCAATACAATTTTCCGGATCATTTCCAGAAAAAAAATATAAAAAAAGATTTTCTTTATCAATCGAATTTAATTTCTCATTAAGTCTATTTAGAAATACAAATGGGTTTTGACCAACTGATGCATTAATAATTGATTGAATGTTTTTAAGATATTTTTCTAGGCGTGTCAAATCCTTATTGAAACTGAAAGCTTCACTTGGCTGAGTTAGCCATTTTTGTAGGGTTAATTTTTTTTTTATTTCTTTCATTGCTTTCTCCAAGCATCGTGGTTTTCGTTTAAATTAACCAGCATTTACTTGAAGTATAGTTTCAATATATTAAAGAAATATTAAGCGTATTCCTGTAATCTCATGTAACGAGTTACGGTTGCCTTAGGTTTTGTTTGACAAAATCATTGATCGTTTGCCAATACACTTTTCCCGCCACTAAAGCCACATCACTGTGATTAGCATGGTCCACCCATAAAAAAAACTTTGGCGAATTCGCTTGATGATATAAATACTGCCCTTGCCAAAAAGGAACAACGTCATCCTCTTTGCCTTGTATCACC
>MGYM01000001.1:49036-64835 GCA_001801745.1 Gammaproteobacteria bacterium RIFCSPLOWO2_02_FULL_38_11 | reverse complement strand
CCACTGGCTTATTCGCTGCTAATTCAACTGCCATTGCAGCTCCTAAAGAATGTCCATAAACAATGATATGTTTTGGAGGAATATGTAAAATTTGCGTCAAATAACGATAAGCTGCATAAGCATCCTCATAGGCATGCGCCTCTGTGGGCTTTCCCTCACTTGTGCCATAACCTTCATAATCATACGAAAATACTGAAAAGCCGTGCGATTGAAATTCAAGTAATGAAGGCACGATCATTCCAATATCTAGCGCATTTCCATGACTAAACAAGATTGTATACGTTGCTTTTTTATTTGGAAAATAAATCGCTGAAATTTTATTTTTATCAGATACTTTAATTTTGATAATGCGACTTGAATCACGGTAACTTGAATCAGGCACAGGAAAAATTTTATAGTCAGAAAAAAAATAGGCGTAAATAACTAAAAGTCCGTAAGCAGCTAATAAATAAATTAGAATTCGAAACATAATGATCCTCTGGAAGCTGTAATTTCAACCATGCTACTATACCCAATGCACTTCAAGATGCGAAGTTAGATTGTTTTCAACAAGGATGCTTAATCATGAAACTTATTTTATCTGTTCTATTTTCTGCTTTTTCTTTTTTTCTCACGCCTGTTTTAGCTTGCACTGACATCCAACTAAGCGCACGAGATGGCACGATTCTGGTTTCAAGGAGCATGGAGTTTGGACTAGATTTACAATCCAATTTACGCACTTCTCCTCGCGGGAGAAGTTTTAGCGACACAACACCTCATGAAAAAGCAGCATTAAGTTGGAAATCAAAATACGGCTATCTTTACCTAGACGCTTTAGGCATGGATGCAGCTGTTGATGGTATAAACGAACAAGGCTTATCAATCGAAGCACTCTACTTGCCAGGAGAAACAGGGTACCAAGCTGTGCCTATAAACCATGATAAACACGCCCTAGCTTATTATCGTTTAGGAGACTGGGTTTTAGGAAATTTCAAAACTGTAGAAGAAGTACGTAATGCGCTATTTCACATTTATGTTTACGCAAAAGCAATTCCGAAACTAGAAAACATTGTTTTTCCTTTGCATTTTTCCATCTTCGATGCTTCAGGCAAGGGAATCGTTGTCGAATACGTTGCTGGAAAAATTAATATTTATGACAACACTGTGCACATCTTAACTAACGTACCTCAATTTCCATGGCATATTGCTAATTTACGTAATTACGTACACCTATCACCTTATTATCAAGACTCTGTAAAAGTGGGCAATGTAACATTTACTGCAACAGGACAAGGCGCTGCTGCCCTGGGTCTCCCTGGTGATTACAGTCCCCCCGCACGTTTTGTTAAAATGTCTTTTTTATCTACCACTGCTCGACCGACTAACAACGCAAAAGACTTAGTAAATCTGGCTCAACATATTCTTAACACGGTTGACATCCCTCGCGGCGCTATTCGCCCCCAACAAGATGATAAAAGTCCCATGCCAGACGACTTAACACAGTGGGTTATTTTCAAAGATTTGACACACAAAATACTATATTATCGTTTTTATGATGATCTCACATTACGCTCAGTCGATATGGCAAAATTAGATTTCTCAGAAAAAGCAATTCCTTTGAAAATGCCTATCAAGGCACCGCCACTTGTCTTGGATATGACAGAGATTTTTATTAAACAAAAAACCTAAAGTAGCCTGTAACTTCGCTGTGCTGCGTTACAGGAAACAAGTCACCTATTTGAAATTTCTAAACCTGCTTGTTGAGCAGGTTTTTCTTGCTCTTGGCTTTTAGGAAAAACAGAACCCGGCAACGCAACAAAATTTTTCTTCTCTGCTTGTTTGGCACTTAGACTGAAAGCGCCGAAAGAAGCAACAGCCTGAGCAACACTTCCCCATTTTACGTCTTTTGCTAATCCAAACTTCATAGATACCTCCTTGTAAAACGCGAATTTCAGATTTGAAAACAAATTAGTGTAAAATTTATATTTTTTTTATACTATCCTATAATTTTGCACAGCGAAATTACAGGCTACATTTATAGTGAGAAACACGGGAAATTATGCATATTTGTACGAGAACAAACAAGAGCACTTATGATCGCTATTATTGAAGCTTATCGCGCAGGCTTATTAAAACCTAAAAATTCGGCACGCAATCTCATCGCGGGCTTGATTGTGGGTATTGTCGCTTTGCCCTTGGCCATGGCGTTTGCTATTGCTTCCGGCCTTCAACCTGAAGAAGGTTTATATACTGCAATTATCGCAGGTATCGTTGTAGCAATTTTCGGTGGAACACGCGCCCAAGTTGCCGGCCCCACAGGCGCATTCGTCATCATTCTTGCCAATGTCACGGCCACCCATGGCGTCAGTGGTTTGCAAATCGCAACACTGCTTGCCGGCTTTATATTGTTACTCATGGGCCTGGCACGCTTAGGAAGTGTCATCAAATTTATTCCCGAACCTGTCATCGTCGGATTTACCGCAGGCATTGGTTTTATTATTTTTATTGGACAATGGAAAGATTTTTTTGGTTTAACCGTAAAATATTCTCTAAATGCGCATTTTCACGAAAAGGTTATCGCATTATTCAATGCATTTCATTCTATCAACTGGCATACAACGGCTTTATCTCTTTTAGGTTTGTTTATTATTTTAATTTCCCCAAAAATAATTAAACGAATTCCTGGTCCACTTATTGCAATGCTTATTATAACCACCTTACAAATAATTTTTAATTTTAAAGATGTAACGACACTGGGTAACGCTTTTGGGGGAATACCGCAAACTTTACCAAAATTTAAATTATTAGATTTCAGTTTTACTGAAGTGATCGATTTAATCGGTCCTGCTTTTACAATCGCATTGCTTGGCGCTATAGAATCTTTGCTATCTGCGTCTGTTGCCGATGGTATGGCAAACACACGTCACGACTCTAATCAAGAATTAATAGGACAAGGTCTTGCAAATATACTCACTCCTCTCTTTGGGGGATTTGCTGCCACAGGGGCCATTGCACGTACTGCAACGAGCATACGTAATGGGGGGAACTCGCCCATAGCCGCAATCATTCATAGTCTATTTTTAATTTTAATTATTATGTTTTTAGCACCTCTTGCTTCTTACATTCCACTTTGTGTCCTCGCGTCTATTCTTTTTTTTGTTGCCTATAACATGAGTGATGTCCCACACTTTTTTCATATGATAAAACGTGCCCCGCATTACGATGTTATTGTGTTAGTCGTTACATTTTTATTAACTATCTTTACTGATCTTGTGATTGCGGTGAATGTAGGCGTTGTACTTGCAATGTTATTATTTGTTCGCCAAATGAACCAGGCAACAAAAATTGAAAAACAAACTGAAATCGAAATGAAGCGTGAATTAATTGAAAATAATTTAGAAAAACTACCAGAAGAAATCAGTGTTTATTCCATTCAAGGCCCTTTCTTTTTTGGCGTTGCAGAAAAAATTGAACATGCATTAGATATCACACATTTAGACCCTAAAATCATTATTTTTCGATTCACACACGTCCCCTTTATTGACATGACAGGCTTGGAAATTTTCAACGAATTACTGGAAAAATATTATAATCGCGGCATTCAAGTTTATCTTTGCGAGGCCAATATGATCGTGAGAAACAAATTAAAAGAAATGAACATTACTCAATTTTTGCATGATAAAAAAATACACTCCTCTCTTAAAGAAGTACTCAATCTTTGTAAAAATAAAAATTAAGATTTTCTTAAGTTTGTTTTTTGCAGCAAAATACAGGGCACTCATCTTCTCTTAATATTTCATTGCTATCCTTAAATGATAGGAAAATTAAAAAATGGGATATATAGGAGAGATATGGGTAAAGCAAAAAAAGAAAACCAGATCATCAACGAGGGAAGTCTCACCGCCAGTGAAGATCATATTCAATGGCGACCGACCGCTCCTGAAAAATTAAATCAGCTTATTGAATTTGGCCTGTTCCAAGATACAGAACGACTTTCTTTGAGCGGACAAATTATCAATAAATTAGGTGAGTTTAGATATCATATATTAAAAGATCAAAGTGATAACGCCAAATCCCCTCCCTCTAATTTTATATCACGTGCTATTCACGATCTTTCCCCACCTGATTACGCAGACTTAGAGCTCTGCGAAAATCAAATAGAAGCAATTAAAGTATTCCAACCCCTAGAACGCTTAATGAATAGCAAGGCAAGCCCTCAGGAAATCGACAATTCTATAAGAGAAACTGAAGGTGCGATCGTAGGGCTTGAAAAAAAGAATTGGCCGCTCATGAAACTCTATTTACCCGATTATGAATCTTACGTGAAATCACAGATAGATTATTGCAGAAAAAAACTGGCTTATTTCAAACAAGATTGTCTTAAAGATGAAGGAAAAATTGATTCTTTTAAACTTCAAAATTGGCTTCGATCTAATTTTTCGATGATAAACAATGAATTTAATGGCGCCTCTGAATATCTAAATTTTTACAAAAGAAGATTGAAAAATTTTTTTGGTATTCGCGCAGGAAAACTAACCCGCACTGCAAATGATGTGGATAAACTCATTACTAATTATGAATTTAGTCAAAATCAAAAAATAACGAGAGCACATCAAGGCATTTTACATGCCCCTGAACATCAAATTACATTCACAGGGTTTGACAACAAATACTACGATGTAAGAGCAAAAAAACTAGCCTTAGTTATTAATGCCATTGAACAACCACCGTCAACCCAGTTACAGAAAAAAGAAAACGAACCAGAAGAAGATTATCAGGCAAGAATCAAACAAGAAAAACTAAACGTGAACCTTGAATCAAAAAATAAAATAGAATTTGCATTAAGAAATAAAGATTATCAAAAATCCTTAATAAAAAAGGAGGAAACCGAACCGAAAAGTACTTTTGAAAACATAAAAAAACTTGCAAAAACTGGGATAAAATTCTTCTCTCGTCATGCCAGAAGCATAGCAGACAAAGTAAACATATTTTTATTAAAATCAAAAAAAGCTTTTCTAGAAACCCCTTTTGTTCTTGTAGAAGATCTTAAAAATTGGCGAGACAGCTATTTTTATATCGACCCAAGCCCTTCTCAAAAAGAGAAAGAAATCTTACTTGCCAAACTACAATTACATCATGGTACTAAATCCAATGCTGAAGAAAAAAGCGCAGAACAAGAGGCGAAACTTACACCCGAAGATAAAAAAACATTTGAATTATTATGGAAGATTATTCAAAAACTAACAACACAGAAAACAATTCCCAGCGATGATCCTGACCTTGTGGAATTATTAAAAATCAAACGCCAGACTAATCCAGAAAATAAAATATCGCAACTTGTTAATGAAAAAATTGAAGAGGCAACACATCAAGAACAAGCGCTTATCGCATTACCTCCTGAAAAACTAACAACTTATAGTGAAGCAGATGTTGTAACAGCTGCTGCAAAATTTGCAGAAGAATTTGTCGAACACTTGCAACATGATTTAGTAAAACAACGTCCTTTTACAGCAACGGCCTTTTTTTCATTATATGCACTGACTTTTGGCGCAGCAGCCGCACCACATATCACAGGCATGTTCTTATCTAAACTAGGGCTTTCAGCAGAACAAATTCAACATTTTTTTCATCTCATTCATCATTTAGATCCCAGTGGAACTAACTCGGAACATCTATTACTACACACCCTCATCAGCGCCTATCACACTTCCAAAGCTTTAACTACAGGCACTGATATTTTAGGTAATGGTGGCGCCTCTACTGTGCTAGAACCCCTCATACAAGCCTTGAGAGAGAAATCAGAAGGTGGCAACCTCGACATGAGTCTTATTTCTGAAAGTCTTTTCAGACTAGTGACTGTTGCCAGCGTTTTTATGGGCTCTGTTCCCTCTGGCTCAGATCAAACTTTTAAAAAAGTTGATCCCAATATGTTAATGGAAATTATCGATATTACTTATAATGTATCGCAAGCTGAGGGAAATAAACTTCAATCCAAACTTTCAACTTTGCCTGACAAAGATGATAAATACTTATTAAAATTAGCTCATTTTTTTCAAAGCTCACCTACGCACGCAGAGGGGTTTTTTGGCGATGATCAAAAGTTACGAAATGAATTTAATGCATCCATTGTAAAACTTATAAAAAAATATAATTTACAAGATTCTTACAATTTAGAGTTTTTTGGTATTCCACCACAAAATGCAATAAGCAAGGCAGTAAAAGGCCTTTTTAAGATTATCCCCATTACATTGGGATTTGTTTTAAGCCCCTTCACCGCAGTAGCAAGAGGTTTATACGCAGCCTATCAAGCACCCTCGGGGCAAAAATGGGAGGCTTTCAAAACTTATGCTTCAGGTGTATTGAGTCGAGCAGGAAAAAAATTCGTCGGTTATTTTGGGAATATTTTAAAAACAATTGCAGTCGCAGCAGGTAAAGCACTGAAGATAGTGGCTGCATTGGGTGGGGCATTAAATGTTGCAAGAAGATTGTTAAGCTTTGCAATTTTTTCTGTTGAATCTGCCCTCTTTCACGGAGCAAGAGAAAAACCTGGTGAATATCACAAAGGATCACACAAATTTTTTGACATTGTCAAAACAAAATTAAATCATGTTGTGGATTCTATCGCAAAATTCTTTAAAGATAATGTCATTCGAAGATTTGAACATTGGTATCAAAAAAGTTTTACCAAACCAGAAGAAACTTCATCCCTTGAAACTCCCATCCTGCCACTTGAAAACAAAAATAGTGAAAAGCCCAATAAAAAAGAAAAAAACAAAGGAGAAAAAAAGGAAGAAAGCAGTACGCCCGAAAAAGAATTTGATATTGTTTTCCATGAAGCGAAACCGCTTGAAACTATTCCGATAAAACCAGATGGCAAACCATCTGATCCTAATAAAAATAAGCCCACGCCTACCGAAAAAGAAGAACCTCATCCATAAAACTACTAGCAATAAAACAAATTAACTTTTAAAATGGCTCCTCTTCAATATTCAGGAGGAACTGATGGAAAAGAAAAATATTTTCTATGCTCAATCTGGTGGAGTCACCGCCGTTATCAATGCAAGCGCATGTGGTTTAATTGAAACTGCCAAAAAAAACAAACACCATTTTGGAAAAATTTACGCAGGAAAAGATGGGATTTTGGGTGCACTACATGAAAATCTCATTGATCTCTCAAAAGAAAATTTAAAATCAATTCGCGGATTACGTTATACCCCTGGTGGCGCATTTGGCTCTTGTCGTTATAAATTAAAAAGTTTAGAAGATAATAAAGCTGAGTACCAAAGACTTATAGAAGTATTCAAAGCACATAATATAGGTTATTTTTTTTATAATGGTGGGAATGACTCTCAAGATACCGCCCATAAAGTTTCATTGATCTCAAAAGAGATGGATTATCCTCTGACATGCATCGGCATTCCTAAAACCATTGATAACGATCTCGCTTTTACAGACAATTGTCCTGGCTTTGGTTCAGTCGCAAAATACGTTGCTGTTTCTATCCGTGAAGCAGGCATGGACGTTGCCTCCATGGCAAGCTCTTCCACGAAAGTTTTTATTTTAGAAGTGATGGGACGTCACACAGGTTGGATTGCCTCTGCCGCAGGGCTTGCGAGTGAATATGCTGGCGCACCACCTCATTTAATTTTATTCCCTGAGATTTTTTTTAATGAAGAAAATTTTTTAGTAAAAGTAGCATCTTGTGTTAAAAAATATGGTTACTGCACCATCGTTGTTTCAGAAGGCACGAAAAATAAAAATGGAGAATTTCTTTCTGAGGCAGGATTAAAGGATGCTTTTGGGCACGCCCAACTAGGCGGTGTTGCACCTGTCATTGCCCAAATTATAAAAACAAATTTAAATTTAAAATATCATTGGGCTGTTGCAGATTACTTACAACGCTCAGCACGGCATATTGCGTCTAAGGTTGACGTAGAACAAGCTTATGCCTTGGGGCAAGCGGCGATTCAATTTGCACTTAAAGGTAAAACAGGTGTAATGCCCACCATTATACGTACTTCAAATAAACCTTACCGTTGGAAAATTGGTGAAGCCCCATTAGAAAAAGTTGCCAATCAAGAAAAACACTTACCACGAAAATACATCACCGAAGATGGATTTCACATCACAAACGCTTGTCGTAACTATTTACGCCCTTTAATCACAGGAGAAGATTATCCGCCTTATAAAAATGGCCTACCTGATTATGTTAAACTTAAAAACAAATTAGTTTTAAAAAAATTATCTAAATTTAATAAAACATCTTCCAAGGAAAATAAAACAGTAACAATTGTTGATTCATAAAAAAATACTATTCCTGTAATTTCGCGCAGCGAAATTACAGGCAATGAGACATTACATTCTTTCCAAAACCTTCAATCCCAACAGCTCAAGACCTTGTTGAAGCACGCGCCCTGTCAAGTCACACAATAATAAACGCGAAGCTTCTTCATCTGAACCTTCTACACGGCAATCTCGAAAAAATGCATTAAATTTTTCCGCAAGCACATAAAGATAATCGGTTAAATAACTTGGCAATAAATTCTGTGTAACTTGCTCAAGTGTTTCTGCAAAACGACAGAGATGCAAGCCTAAATCAATTTCACTGGGGTGTGATAAAATAATTTCATTTACTTTTAGATCATCCATAGAAAACTTAAGGCGACGTTTAATTCCTAAAATTCGAACATAAGCATATAATAGAAATGTTGCGGTATTTCCTTCAAAACGTAACATTTTTTCATAACTAAAGACATAATCATGATGGCGATTACAAGAAAGATCAGCGTACTTTATAGCATTCACTCCCAAAACCATAGCTTGGGCTTCTTGTTCTTTTGAGGATAAATCAGGCGTGCGTTCTTGAATTATTTTTTTCGCTTGCGTGACCGCAGCATGAATTAAATCAAGTAATTTTTCAGTACCTCCTGAACGAGTCCTAAATTTTTTCCCATCAGCTCCAAGCACCAAACCAAAACCTGCAAAGTCCAATCTTGTTTTATCAGGGTCAACATAACCCGCCGCTTGGGATGCTTTAAAAATCATTGAAAAATGATTCCCCTGCCCTTGATCTGTAATATAAATAACTCTATCTGCTTTTTGCACTTCAACACGATAACGTAAAGCAGCCAAATCCGTCGTATCATACGTAAATCCACCATCAGATTTTTGCACGATCAAAGGCAGCGTTTCACCTTCTCTATTTTTAAAACCTTCGATAAAAATACACTTTGCACCATCAGAGATTTTTATTAAACCTTTGACATCCAAGTCATGGATTAAAGGTTTTAACATCGGATTATAAAAAGATTCCCCAAAATCTTGAATTTTGATATCTAATAAATCATAAATTTCTTGATAAGCTTTTTGCGATATTTTACAAATCATTTCCCATATTTTTAAATTTTTAGGATCCCCGCTTTGTAAAGCAACAACTTCTTGATGAGATTGTTTTTTAAAATCTTCCTCATCATCAAATTTTTTCTTGGCTGCTTTATACCACTGTAAAAGCTGATCAGACGTACATTCTTGTTTTTCTTCCAAAACCTTCGGTACGGCTTGCTTCATATAAGCAATCAGCATCCCAAAAGCAGTGCCCCAATCTCCGATATGATTTATACGCAATACAGTGTCGCCGTAAAACTCAAACAAACGGCAAATGGCATCACCGATGATCGTTGAACGTAAGTGTCCTACATGCATTTCTTTTGCTATATTAGGACTTGAAAAATCAACAATAATTCTTTCTTGATGCATAGGCAGCGATAAATCAAATTTAACACCACGCAACATTTTATTTAATCTGAGTGATAAATAGGTGGAACGAATAAAAACATTAATGAACCCCGGCCCTGCAATTTCTACTTTATCAATGATTTCCTTGAATTCATTTTGTAAATGGAGTGATTGCAAAATCGCTTGTGCTATTGCTCTTGGTGGCTGTTGCAATAGCTTTGATAATTTCATTGCGCTATTACATTGGTAATGCCCAAATTTTTCAGATGCACTTTGCATTATTTCAACAAGATCGTGTTGGATCTTTGCGTGCGGGTAAGATTGTTTGATCGCTTCATAAAATAATTCTTGAAAAACAAGAAGTAAGGTTTGCATAAAGAGTTTTGCTTGATTTTTTCAAAGACACCCACTATAACTGATCTTAAAGCTAAGCACTATAGAGAGCCTCCTCCCATGAAGTTTGAAACGTATGAAAAAACAAAATATACAGCACATCTTCCCGATAAAAATGGTCATGTCCACTATACGCCGGAAGAAACGAGCGTATGGCATGATCTTCTCGTACGCCAAGAAAAAATTGTAGCACCCCGTGCTTGTGATGATTATTTACAAGGTTTAAAAATATTAAATTTATCTAAAGATGAAGTTCCGCAATGCAAGGAACTATCTAAATCTCTCATGCGAGTTTCAGGCTGGACAGTTGTCACTGTCCCTGCTCTCATTTCAGCAGATGAATTTTTTACTTTACTTTCTAGAAAAATATTTCCTGTTGCAAGTTTCGTTCGTTTTCGAGAAGAAATAGATTATTTACAAGAACCTGATATTTTTCATGAGGTTTTTGGGCATTGCCCCATGTTAACAAACCCCACTTATGCTGACTTCATGGAGCGTTATGGCATTCTCGCTTTAAAAGCGCATAGTGAAGATCGCATTTTATTAGCAAGGCTCTATTGGTTTACCGTTGAATTTGGCTTGATAAATACAAAAAAAGGTTTACGAATTTATGGTGGGGGTATCCTTTCTTCAAAAAATGAAACAATTTATGCGCTTGAAAGTCCCACGCCCCAACGCCTTCCTTTTAATGGCTTAGAAGCCTTACGAACGCCTTATCGCATCGACATCATGCAACCGGTTTATTTTGTAATAAATAATTTTTCCGAACTTTATCAATTACTAGATGGCAACATCCAAGATCTTTTAGATCAAGCAACACGCCTAGGAGAATATCCTCCTTTATTTGCAGCTTAAGGGCTGCCTCTAAAAATTAGAAATTTTGCGTTAGAACGAGGCGCACTCATTTTTAAAAGCGCAGTTTACATGCGAGTAAATGAGCATTTTAAAAATGAGTGCAACAAAGTTATAACGCAAAAAGGCAATTTTTAGAGGCGCCCTTAGGTAGGCCTGCCTGTTTCTTCTTGAGACGGCTGCTCTTCCTGTCCTTTAAACGCAGGTTTTATTAAACTACCCGGCTTGTCCTTCATTAAGCTTAAGCGCCGCTCTCTTTCTGCTATTTCGGCCATATTAGCCGCCTCTTCCTCTGAAACAACAGCTCTAAAGGCCAGAGGAATTTTCTCTCCTATTTCTTTTAAACGAGCATCTAATAAAACTTCAAGCGTTTGCGGCAAAGTTTCTAGTTTTTCTGCTTTTGCTAAGTCATTAGCACGTTTTAAAACGATCAATACTTCGGGAGGGGCCACTTGAATTCCATTTTCTGTGCCTAATCTCTTTAAATCAAAACCTTCTTTCCCACAAGTAGCTTGGGCAAGGTCAGCTAAAATATCAGCATATCCATGGCGAGTGCCCTCTCCGTTCAACCATTCTTTTATCTTGCTTATCGCTTTTTGAAATAACGCTATGGCCAGCATAAAACCCACCTCATCTTCAGTTTAAGGAAAATATTATTAGCTTATCATTTTATATCTTGACATTTCAAAGCAAAAAACTATATAAATGACTCGCTTTCCTAGGACTCTATTATTTTAATTAATTACTATTGCTTTGCTATAAAGGAAATCAGCAGCAATTCTCAACAAGGAGCATCGCTTAATGATGAACAAAACACTACAAGATCCTTTTTTAAATGCGCTTCGAAAAGAAAAAATGCCTGTCTCTATTTATTTAGTAAATGGCATTAAGTTACAAGGCCAAATTGATTCTTTCGATCAATTTGTAATCTTACTTAAGAACACCGTCAGCCAAATGGTTTATAAACATGCTATTTCTACGATCGTTCCTTCAAGAAATGTAAAATTATCTGAAAATGGCGATTCCCCGCCTGAAGAAGTTGAAGGCGAAATAGGTAACGCTTAAGTTAAATCCGTGAAGGGCACCTCTAAAAAACGATAACTAATTAAATTTTTTTTGGGGGTGTTCTGATGGAGTAATCGTTCACGATACCACTAGAACGCATTCCTTTGAATTCGAATACACGTCGTAAACAGTTATCTGATGCAAAAACCCAAGATCAAAGAACAAGCAATTCTCGTTCACATCGAATCTAAGGCTTCTGAGAAAGAAAGCTTATCTGAGTTTTATAACTTAGCTACCAGCGCAGGGGCAGATGTCATTCAAACCATCAGCAGTACGCGCAAGCTCCCTGATCCCAAGTATTTTATAGGTTCAGGTAAGGCTGAGGAAGTTCAAAAAGCTATTCAAACAACCCAGGCTGACCTTGTCCTTGTTAATCATACGTTGACACCCTCTCAAGAACGCAACTTAGAAACACTTTTAAAATGCCGTGTTCTGGATCGAACAGGTTTAATATTAGATATTTTTGCACAAAGAGCTCGAACATTTGAAGGAAAATTACAAGTCGAGCTGGCCCAATTACAACATCTTGCAAGCCGTCTGATTCGTGGATGGACCCACCTTGAACGGCAAAAAGGAGGCATTGGATTACGCGGCCCAGGAGAAACACAACTTGAAACTGACCGTCGTCTCATCCGCAATCGAATCAAACACATCGGAAAACAGCTTGAAAAAGTGAGAATTCAACGAGCACAAGGACGCCGCTCAAGACAACGTTCAGCATTAGCAACCGTTTCTCTGGTAGGTTATACCAATGCAGGAAAATCCACTCTTTTTAATTGCCTAACAGGCGCAGGAAGCTTCGTTGCAAATCAATTGTTTGCAACACTCGATACAACACTGCGCCGCATTAAACTAACGCCGACAGAACCCTTGATCCTTGCCGACACCGTTGGTTTTATTAAAAATATTCCCCATACGCTCATCCAAGCTTTTCGATCAACATTGGAAGAAGCAGTCTATGCAACATTATTATTACACGTTATTGACGCATCCAGCCCCGAACGTGAAGAACAAATCAATGAAGTTGAAAAAGTATTAAAAGAAATTGATGCCCACGCCACTCCTTTGATCCGTATTTATAATAAAATTGATTTAGTCCAGATAAGACCTCATATAATACGCGATCCCCTTTCTCAAAAAATCAAAGAAGTGTGGCTATCTGCAAATACGGGCGAAGGAATTGAATTTTTACAAGAAACATTGGTAGAGACGCTAAGAAATGGTAAAGTATGTCGAATCGTTTGCCTTCCCACCTCTGAAGCAAAACTTCATGCTTATTTACATGAACGCAATGCAGTGCAACATGAGTGTATAAACACGGCAGGTCAGTGGGAAATGACGATTGAACTTTCTAAAGATGAATTTGCCCGTTTATTTGAAGAGTGATTTTAAATTATGACCTGGAACGAACCGGGAAAAAAAGAAAATGAGAATAGCAACCCTGACCCTTGGACAGGTAAATCACGCCGCACAGAAGGTCCTCCCGATCTTGATGCCTTGATAAAAAACTATTTTGAATTTCTTGGACGTTTTTTTAAAAAAAAACCTCCTCACCAAAAGATAACAATCCAACCCCATTTTCAAAATATAACTTATGCTATTTTCGCTGGGCTATTTTTAATTTGGCTACTGTGTGGTCTTTTTATTGTGGGTCCTGCTTCTAAAGCCGTTATTCTGCGTTTTGGAAAATACATTGAGACTGTCGACTCTGGATTACACTGGATTCCTTGCTTCATTGAAACAAAATACGTTATCAACGAGCAAAAGATTTCTTCTTATGCTTATGAATCACAAATGCTTACAAAAGATGAGAACATTGTTTCTGTCGCAGTTGCAATTCAATATCGTATCAAAGACGCCAATGATTATTTATTTAATACGGTCAATCCTCAAGAAAGTTTACAACAAGCCACTGCCAGTGCATTACGTCAAACCATAGGTCATACCAATCTTGATGATGTGCTCACCTCAGGCAGAGAAAAAATTCGAAACCAAACGCAAGACTTGCTTTCAACTATCATGAACAACTACAAAACAGGGCTGCTCATCACGGAGGTGTCACTACAACCTGCCAAAGCACCAGAGGAAGTCAAAGAAGCTTTTGACGATGCCATTAAAGCACAAGAAGATGAACAACGTATTATAAATCAAGCTGAAAGCTATGCGATGCAAGTAGAACCCATTGCAAAAGGACAAGCACAACGCTTAATTACTGATGCAAAAGCTTATAAACAACAAATTGTATTGCGTGCGCAAGGCGATATCGCACGCTTTTTAGCTTTGCTTCCACACTATCAAAAAGCGCCGGGGACAACAAAAACAAGATTGTATTTCGATACACTTGAAGCCGTCTTCCAAAACAATCCTAAAATTTTCTTAGATATCGCACCAGGCAATCAAATGATTTATTTACCTCTTGATAAATTAAATCAATCTTTTTCGGTTATTCCACCCAACGCTATTTCAAATGCACCCGCAGACACCACGCGCCGAGGTTCATCATGAAATTCAATATAAAAATGATTGTTATTTCATTCGCAGTTTTCATGCTTCTTTTATCCAGCACTGCTTTTATCATCACACAAGGTCAACAAGCTATCTTATTACGCCTAGGCGTGATCGTAAAAAATAATTCAGGAGAAGTTAAAATACTTAATCCCGGATTACATTTTAAAGTTCCCTTAATTTATCAAAAACGTCTTTTTGATACTCGCTTACAAACCTTAGATATTCAATCTTCTCGCATCGTTACCGCAGAAAAAAAAGATGTGATCGTTGATTACTATGTAAAATGGAGAATTTCGAATTTAGCACTGTACTACACGCGGACCGGTGGCAATCGCACACAAGCCATACTTTTACTTGAACAACAATTAAATGATAATTTGCGTGCTGAATTTGGGAAGCGCACCATCACCGACGTTATTTCTGATGATCGCGTTGACATCATGGAAAATATCAATAACCAAGTGAATTTAACAGCAAAGAATTTGGGAATTGATGTGATTGACGTTCGTATTAAACGAATTGACTTGCCTATGGAAGTCAGTACGGCTGTGTTTGAACGCATGCGAGCCGAACGCGAACGCATCGCAACAGAACATCGCGCACAAGGGAAAGCTCAAGCTGAAGCTGTACGTGCCACTGCAGATGCCAATGTCACACTCACTCTAGCACAAGCCACCGCACAAGCAGCGCAACTACGCAGTGAAGGTGATGCACAAGCTGCGCTTGTATACACAGCTGCTTACACCAAAGATGCAGGTTTTTATGAGTTTTATCGCAGCATGAGCGCATATCAAGCTATCTTTAACAACAAAAATGATCTCCTGGTGGTACAGCCTCAAGGAGAATTCTTCCGTAATTTTATTCATCCACAAACAAAGAGTTAGATGAGTATGTCAAAAAATATTGTTGTCATTGGCAGTCAATGGGGTGATGAGGGCAAAGGTAAAATCGTTGATTTGCTGACAAATAACGTCAATGCTGTCGTACGCTTTCAGGGAGGACATAACGCAGGACATACACTTGTTATTCGTGGCGAAAAAACCGTTTTACAATTAATTCCTTCCGGAATTTTGCATGAACACGTTCAATGTTTCTTAGGAAATGGAGTGGTCATCTCACCCACTGCATTATTAAAAGAAATAACACAACTAGAACAAAAAGGCATTCCCGTTTCTTCTCGTTTACGTATTAGTGAGGCTTGTCCTTTGGTCATGCCTTATCATGTTTTGTTAGATGAAGCACGTGAAGCTGCAAAAGGGAACGCGGC
>MGYM01000001.1:31169-49017 GCA_001801745.1 Gammaproteobacteria bacterium RIFCSPLOWO2_02_FULL_38_11 | reverse complement strand
CGGGGGATTGGACCTGCCTATGAAGATAAAATTGCGCGCCGTGGTTTGCGCTTCGATGATTTAAATTATCCTTCTCTTTTTGCTGATAAATTAAAAGAAATCGTAGATTATAATAATTTTGTTTTAAAAAATTATTATTCTGTTGGAACATGCGATTATCAACAAATTCTAGATGAAGTTTTGGCAATCTCCCCCCAATTAATACCTTTAAGCACCGATATCTCTCAGGCTATTTTCAAATTAAAAAAACAAAATGCAAACTTACTCTTTGAAGGCGCACAAGGGACCTTTCTTGATATCGATCATGGTAGCTATCCTTATGTCACCTCCTCCAATACTTTAGCGGGGGCCGCAACACTGGGAGCAGGCTTAGGCCCTTTGCATTTAGATTATGTCTTAGGTATCTGTAAAGCTTATATTACACGCGTAGGCGCAGGCCCTTTCCCCACAGAACAAACAAATGAAGTAGGTCAATCCATTGCAAACCGAGGGCATGAGTTTGGCAGCGTTACGGGACGACCCCGCCGTTGTGGTTGGTTCGACGCTGTTTTACTAAAACGCGCCATTCAATTAAATAGCATTTCAGGTTTGGGCTTAACAAAAATGGATGTGCTCGATCATCTTCCTACCATTAAAATTGCAACGGCTTATCGTTATCAAAACAAAGTTTTAGATATTTCACCTCTTTCTACTGAAGTTTTAAAAGCTTGTGAACCCATTTATGAAGAAGTTCCGGGTTGGGAATGCAGTACACACGGTATTACTAAAAAAGAAAAACTCCCCAAACAAGCACTAGCCTATATAGAACGCCTCGAAACTTTATTAGAAATACCCATTATCATCATTTCCACAGGCGCAGATAGAGACCATACGATCCTATTGCAAAATCCTTTTAAAACCTCCCAAAGCTTCTCAATATCCTCCCAATAAACCCCTTGAGGAACACGCCTCAATATGTAAAGATAACGTCGACTTCATCGACCTAAACTTGTGAATGACCCTCTTAGATTTTCTAGAAGAACTCCGTAAGCGTAAAAATCATTATCTTTTAAATAATCAACGCTGGGCTATTATTCTAGCGCTGTTTTTCTCAATTCTTTTTCTTATCACCTTAATTATTTTAGGGGCCCTTTCTATTCTGATGGGTTCCGCACTCGCTCCAGCATGGTTGATTAGCATTTTCTTTATTATTCCGTTTATCAGAAATTTTATTTCAACAGCAAGTTCTCTGGGACGAACCGTCGATCTTGCCACATTGGCTATCAATCAAGAACAACCCAGTACGCTTATTTCTAAACTCACTGATACAAAACTAATACCTGATTCTTCTTTTTCAAAAAAAGAATTGATCTTTACTTTGCTTGGTTTAGGCATCGGCATTTTAGCTTTTATTGGTATTTCACTGACAGATTTTAAAATACCTTATCTAGGCATTATCCCACCAGGACTTGCACATGTACTTTTTGCAATGGCAAGCCTGGGTATTTTTGCTGGACTGGGAAATCGTATCGGGCTCAGTTTAAGTGAAACATCTATACGTTTACAGTCAGAAAAATATGCCATGCTCATCGCTTTTATTCTTGGGATGATACTTGCGAGTATCATGCTTGCAACAAATAGTTTCGCTTTCATACATATCCCTGGATTAACAGGTTTTTTTGCTGATGCGGGTATTTTTAAAGAAGCACTTTTCTTTTTAACTTTTTCAAGTTTACTTGTTTCCTTCGCAGATAACTGCGCACGCTCCCTTTCCTTTATAAAATACTTGATTGGGAACGATGATGAAATTGAAAAACATTTTAAAGGTCGATTAAATGAGTACCGAGGTGCTTTTGTGGGTTCGATTGCAGGCCTCTTCCTTTCCGGCATTGCCGTTACCATTTTACTTATCTTTTTTCCAGAATTGTTTCCTAGCCTCTTGCTTTGTGTAACAGGCATGGCGACACTGATGATCGCCACTGTGAATGTTATTGCAGGATTATGTTCTTCTATTGGATGTTACATCGACGGCTTTTATAAAGATAAACAAAACTCTTCTAAAGCATCTTTAACACTTCAAAACGATAAGGAAGCCCCTGTTCTTTCTCGTCATAGCAGCCTAGCGTCTCTTTCAAAACTACAGAAAGAGCCCGGTCCCCGTGATTCACGGGCTACATCTAGCGATACTGACGAGGAAAACTCATTAGTTCCCTATAATTTTCATAGGGAGTTACAAGAAGTTGCTAAAATAAGGGATGAGATAACCGTAGGCCATCCCCGAGAGGCAACCAAAGAAATGCCCCTCCCAAGAAGCCCCTTTTTGTGTGGGTAAAACATTCATAACCATGCTTCCCAAATAGTAAATACAAATGAATCCTAGAATAATTGCCATCGCTGTCCCTTGATGCACAGCGTTCATCACAAGAAATCCCCAGTAACCCATCATTAAACCACTGGCACCAATATGAATGGCATGACGCCCTAATAGCCATACCATCAAACCACTCGTTAAAATAATAAAAACTGATAATGCGTAAAAAGTTTCTCTACCGTACAAGGAAACTAAATTTATTAATATATATGCGGGCAATGAATTTAAAAATAAATGCTCGAAGCTACCATGTAAAAAAGGATAAAAGAAAATCCCAAGCAATCCAAAAACATGGCGAGGGATAATGCCTAAATAATTTAAACGATATTTCATCGTAATATTTATAACATGCACTAACCAAAGCAAGCCAATCCATATCAGAGGAAATTGATAATTTTCCCGCATGGCTTCTACAATTTTTGAAAACTCATCAATAAAATTCATGACAGACCTCTTTTTCTTTTTTGATTCGACGCAGTTTTTTTATGGTTTCAAATTTAAAATCAGAAGAAAAAATAATTTTAGTTAAATTCTCATTTTTAATATGAGGATAAATTAAGGAAAGAAAACTTCCCGTCCTCGGTATAAAAGGTTTTTCTTTCTCTGTTTTATCAGACCATGTTAAAAATAAATTTTTCTTTGCACGTGTCAGCGCAACATAAAACAAACGTAACAACTCATTCTTTGCTTTTTCATTTTCCATGTGTCTTAAATAACGATAAATAGAATCATGTTCTTTTGCACCTACCGACTTTAAAGGCGCAATAAACAAATCCTCTCCTGCAGATTCTCTTGGACATTCCATCCATAGTAACAAAGTATGGGGGTCATGCTTTGTTACATTTTGTAGTCCCGGCAAAATGACCGTATCAAACTCAAGTCCTTTAGCTTTGTGAATTGTCATCAGCTCCACACTGCTTTCGTTTTCATTTTTTTCATGCATAAATTTCATTTTTAATTTTTTTTCAAACCCAGCACGATCGCAAATATCACCTCCTTTCTCTATTTCAAAAAGAAAATTTAAAAATTTATTTTTTCTTAGCCAATCTTCTTCTGACTTTAAAAACAAATCACCTTTTAAATCGGTCCAAACCATTTCAATAAAAAAAGACAATGCATGACGCTGCCTTTCCGTCAATGCTTTTTGTAAAACAGGCATGATTGTTTTAACACGCCCGCGTCCTTCATCACTGAGCGCTAAAATATCTATTTTTAATAGCGATTCCCAAATAACATCATGATCCTTGGCAAGGATACTCAAATCCTTTAAATTCAAACCACACCATGGCGCACGCAATACAGCTAACCATGCACTTCGATCTGATAAATACAATAAAGCACGCGTTAAACTTATTAAATCTTGCACTACACTACTTTCGAAAATTGAACTTACTTGATTTGAAGAAAAAGGAATACGCGTGGTTTTTAATAAAGAAATAATTTGATTTAAATGGCTTCGACTTCGAACCAAAATTGCAATTTTATGAGAAGGATCTTTCTGTAGAAGAGCATCAATAATTTCTTTGATTCGACAAGCTTCAGCAATCTCCCCTTCTTCAGAATATTGAAATGAAATGACTGCTGCCTCATTTTGATGTATCGCCACAGAAGAAGAAAATTTAATGGCACTTGACACAATATCATCTTGAAAAGGAAAAATTTTACTAAAAATAGCGTTCACCCAATCTAAAAGAGAGCGTTGGGATCTGAAATTAGAAGATAATATTAATAATTTTAAACGAATCGATCCCAAACCTTTTTGCACAGCTCTAATAAACAACCCCACCTCTGCCTTTCTAAAACGATAAATAGACTGCATGGGATCACCCACCAAAAACAAAGTTCTCCCATCTTGATTCTGCCAACCTAAAGTTAATTTTTCTAAAAGATGAAACTGCGAAAGTGAAGTATCTTGGAATTCATCAACAAGAATATGTTGGATTTTATAATCCAAATCAAGCGCTAAATCAGAAGGTTCTCCTTCTTCTCCCAAAACAGCCAATGCCTTTAGCATTATCTCAACGTAATCTGTTTTTCCTGTTTTTTGAAATAACACTTGAAGATGCGCCACCAAAACAGGCAATAAACTCAGAAGATGGGATAGAATTTCCCACTGTGAATCTTCATACACAGGCATTGGTAAATAAAAAAAAGTCTCGAATTGCTTTTCTAATCTTTTATTTTTTGAAAATGACTCCAGTAAATTCAGCATTCTTTCTTTATTTTTATTTTCTTTTGAAACAGGGAATCCTTCTTTGACTGTTACTGTTTTTCTAAAAACCCCCGATTGCGTCAAAAGCAATTTACTTAAACCCCTCCAATAAGAAATATCTTTTATATTGTGAATATTTTTTATTTCGGAGCAGTACTTTATTTCGTTTTCAAAAAACACATTATTGCTAGCATAAAAAGCAAGTTCGGCTAATAAATCCTTATCTTCTTTTGAGATTTCAGAAATTATTTTTTTTATATACTCTTCAACATGATTCGCCAGGCTTTTTTCAAGCATAATTCGTAATTCATAAAGATCAACTTTCCCCACGCCAATTTGAGTTAGCCACTGATCACGCTTTTTTAACAAATCAACCAACAATCTTTCAGCCAATTTGAAATTGTTATCTAAATGCAATAATAATTCCTGCAAACTTGTTTTCCATTCAACTTCTTCCGATAAAGAATCAAAAAGTTGATGCACTGTTTTTATGTAAATCTCATCATCATTATCTTCAATAAACTCTGCTCGTTCACTTAAAAAAGTTTTTAGAGGCATTTGACGAACCAAAGTATTGCACAAAGCATCGATGGTAAGAATGCGTAGACGATAAAAACCATGCTGTAATCCCCACTCCTTTTCTTGATCACGGCGCAATACCGCCTGAGCAAGCACATCTGGACTTGAAGATTTTAAGGCATCAATCACACGATGACGCATTTCAAAGGCAGCTTTGCGTGTAAAGGTAATTGCCAAAACCTCTTCAGGAACGTGCGCCCTTGCCAATAAGGCCAAATAGCGCTGAATCAGTATTTCTGTTTTTCCTGAACCTGCGGGGGCTTGTATAATAAAAGATTGCGATAAATCAAGCGCTAACACTCTTTCGTGTTGATCTGGCAGAGGAGTTCCCATATAATTTTCCACTTTCTTGTCATTCAATGTCTCATAAAACCGTGGCTATGTTACCTATCTTACAATATCCTCACTCTCGCTTAAAAACCGTTGCCGCGCTTCATGAGATTAGTGCACAAACACACGATATAATTAATTCGATGTTTGAAACAATGTATCAGTCTAATGGAATTGGTTTGGCAGCAACACAATGCGATATTCATCAACAGATCATTGTCATTGATCTTCAAAAACCAGACAGTAAACCACTTCACTTAATCAACCCCAAAATCATTGAACTTTCAGGAGAACAAGATTCAGAAGAAGGCTGCCTGTCATTTCCAGGCGTTTATGACATGGTAAAACGCGCAATGCACGTCAAAGTTAAAGCCATCGACAAAGATAATAATCCTTTTGAACTTGAAGCAACAGGTCTTCTTGCTGCTGCTATTCAACATGAAATTGATCATCTCAACGGTGCTCTTTTCATTGAACGCCTTTCTATACTTAAAAAACAACGTGCGATCGAAAAATATAATAAATTACGATCTCGGAATATTTAACGTGCGTCTTCTCTTTGCCGGCACGCCTGAATTTGCAGTCCCAACCCTCTTGGCACTCTTAGAAAAAAAATATGATATCCCCTTGGTACTGACACAACCTTCACGCCCCACAGGACGAGGGCAAAAACCACAATGTAGCGCCATCAAAACCGTTGCACTACAACACCATTTAAATCTATTACAACCCGAGTCGTTAAAAACCCCTGATATTCAAGCTCTTTTGAAAAGTCAGAAAGCAGATGTGATGATTGTTGTTGCTTATGGGATGCTGTTACCAAAACCTATCTTGATGCTTCCTCGTTTTGGATGCATCAATGTTCACGCTTCTTTATTACCACGTTGGCGAGGAGCCGCTCCGATTCCTTATGCCATTTTAGCAGGAGACAAACAAACGGGCATCACCATCATGAAGATGGATGAAGGTTTAGATACAGGCGATATTTTATTACAAGAAAGCATCCCCATTACGTCTCAAGATACAACCCACTCCTTACAAACACGGCTTGCAAATTTAGGCGCTACTTTACTCATAAAAAATTTAGATGACCTACAAAAAACAGGAAAACTTGCCGCTCAAAAACAAAATGAAAATGAAGTTACATCAACAAAAAAAATCTTAAAAACTGAGGGCTTGCTAGACTGGACACACTCAGCCATCTTATTGGAAAGAAAAGTACGTGCCTTTAACCCTTGGCCAAGGACCTATTTTTATTTAAATAAAACAAATATTCGTGTCTGGGAAGCAGAAGTTATTCATAAAAAACCCGAGGCCCCGCCGGGTACTTTGCTGGAGGTTACCCCCGAGCATCTCTATATTGCCTGCAATGATGCCATTTTCTCCCCTCTTCTGATTCAGTTTGCAGGAAAAAACCCTACTACTTGGACAAACATTTATAATGCCCATCGCTCTCTCTTTCAAACAGGCAGTATTTTATTGACGCCCCCTTCTCACTAAGGTTAGACTTTTTGTCTTAATAGCCCTACTCATCCGATAGGAAAAAAATGAAAATTTCTTGGAAAAAATCTTTAAGATTTGTTTTTTTATTAAGTCTAAGCTCTGTTGCTTATGCGGATTTTACTTACCCCGTGCTTGTATTAGATCAACCAAACACAAGCACCTTGCCCATAAAATACCGCTCCGCAAATACACCCTTGCCACAAGGCAGTAAAGTTGTGACTGATGGTTTATATACTTTGCCTATGATGGGAAGCGCTCAATTTTCTGAAAAACAACTTGCAACTTTAATTGAAAAAACACATCTTCCAAGTTTAATTATTTTTGATCTTCGCCAAGAAGATCATGGTTTTCTAAATGGAGATGCAATCAGTTGGTATGGCATTAATAATCAAGCTAATAAAGGAAAAACAACTCAACAAATAGAACAAAGTCAATTTCAGCATTTAAGTATTTTACAAAATTCCAAAACGATCACACTTCAGCAAATCACTCAAAAATCCGATGATGGAAGAATTCTCGCAGCAACGCCCCTTATTATTCCCTTTCAAACGGTATTTGCAGAAGCCGATCTTGCTCGCACTTATAACTTTGGCTACACACGCATTTATGTAACAGATAAAGAAAGCCCTGCTTCCGAACAAGTCGATAAATTCATCGCTACCATTCAAAGCCTTCCTTTAGGCAGTATTGCTTATTTTCACTGCCGCGCAGGAGAAGGAAGAACGACCACCTTTATGGCAATGTTAGACATGATGCACAATGCACGCAAAATCAACTTTGACGACATCATTAATCGACAAGCTTTAATTGGGGGAATTAATTTATCTACGCTACCTGCAGCAAATAGTCCTGACTATCAAAGCTCATTAGATCGTTTGAATTTCTTAAAAACTTTTTACAATTACGCACAAACCAATCGAGATAACTTCAAAACATCCTTTACAGACTGGTCGAAATATCAAATAACCTTGAAAACGAGCATAGAAGCGAAAAAAGCAGCAGAACAACAAACAGCGGAACAACAACAAGACAATAATGTTTCTTCAGCTTCAAACCCCATGCCAACATCTACTCCAGCAGTTAAGGAAATCCCTAATGAAATGCCGCTGCCCAATACATCGGTAACCATGTCAGCGCTGGAGTCTGAAGATAATAATTTTGCATAGGCTTACATAAGCTCAAGGGCCATTGCCGTTGCCTCACCGCCTCCGATACACAAAGCAGCAACCCCTTTTTTTAATTTATAGTGTTGCAAGGCATACAATAAGGTCACCAAAATACGCGCACCCGAAGCCCCAATCGGATGCCCCAAGGCACAAGCACCGCCGTGAATATTCATCTTTTCATGCGCAATCGCCAATTCTTTCATCGTTGCCATTGTAACAACAGCAAAAGCTTCGTTTACTTCAAATAAATCAACATCTGTTGTTTTCCACTGAATTTTTTCTAGTAATTTCTTTATCGCACCTAAAGGCGCGGTGGTAAACCATTCAGGCGCTTGCGAGTGCGTTGCAACACCGATAATCCGTGCCAAGGGTTTTATGCCTTGCGCCAATGCGTTTTCTTTCGTTGTTAAAATCAAACAAGCAGCACCATCTGAAATTGAACTTGAATTAGCGGGGGTTACGGTGCCATCTTTCAAGAATGACGGTTTTAATAATGGAATTTTTTCAATTTTTAATTTTAAAGGTTGCTCATCTTCTTGGATTTGAACTTCACCTTCTTTTGTGATCAGTTTAACAGGGGCAATTTCATGAGAAAAATACCCTTTTTTTATTGCATCTTGTGCTCGTTGCAGGGATGTTATCGCAAATTCATCTTGTTCTTTCCTGGAAAAATTAAATTGTTTAGCACAGTTTTCTGCAAAAACACCCATCAATTTCCCTTTGTCATACACATCCTCAAGGCCATCTAAAAACATATGATCGACAACTTGCCCATGCCCCAGACGCAATCCAACACGCATTTTCGGTAATAAATAAGGGGCATTACTCATGCTTTCCATACCACCCGCAGCCACCGTTAAATAAGTTTCTGCCATGATACTGTCTCGCGCCATCATCACCGCTTTCATCCCTGAACCACACATTTTATTAACTGTTGTACAATCAACGCTAACCGGCAAGCCAGCCCCTAAAGCAACTTGCCTTGCTGGCGCTTGTCCAAGACCTGCGGGCAACACACAACCCATGATCACTTCTTCTATTTTTTCGGCCGGTAGGTTCGCACGTATTAATGCCGCACGTAAAGCAACTTGCCCTAAGCTCACAGCAGAAATTTCTTTAAAAGAACCCAATAAACCACAAAGTGGCGTGCGTGCAGCACCCACGATGACTATTTCTTTATTCACAGATTTTTCCTCTTGCGTAGTCCTATTTTACTGAGTTTCTAGAAACAATTCACGGCCTATTAACATGCGGCGAATTTCAGAGGTTCCCGCACCAATTTCATAAAGTTTTGCATCTCGCAAAAAACGCCCGACGGGAAACTCATTAACATAACCATTCCCACCCAAACATTGAATGGCTTGCAATGCCATCGCTGTTGCTTTTTCAGAGGTATGTAAAATGACACCTGCCGCATCTTTACGTGCTAATACATTGTTATCACAGGCTTTTGCCACCGCATAAAGATACGCACGCGAAGCACTCAATTCAACATACATATCTGCAAGCTTGGCTTGCATTATTTGAAAAGTACCGATAGCCTGCCCAAACTGTTCTCGCGTATGCACATAAGGCAATACCACATCTAAACAAGCTTGCATGATACCCACAGGGCCCGCCGCCAATATCACACGCTCATAATCCAAACCACGCATGAGCACCTTCACCCCCTCATTAATTTTTCCTAAAACATTTTCAGCAGGAACACAGCATTCTGTGAAAACCAACTCTGAGGTATTGGAACCACGCATTCCTAATTTATCAAGCTTCTGTGCAGACTTAAATCCCGACATGGCTTTTTCAACGATAAAAGCTGTGATGCCTTTAGCACCCGCTGATTTGTCCGTTTTAGCATACACAACAACAACATCTGCATCAGGCCCATTGGTAATCCACATTTTTGAACCATTCAATATGAATTCATCGCCCTTTTGCTCTGCATATAACTGCATACCAACCACATCCGAACCTGCATTGGGCTCACTCATCGCAAGCGCTCCCACCCACTCACCTTTTGTTAATTTAGGTAAATATTTTAATTTTTGTTCGTGCGAAGCATTTAAAGAAATTTGATTTACGCATAAGTTGGAATGCGCGCCATAACTTAAACCCACAGAGGCAGAAGCACGGCTTATCTCTTCCATTACAACAACATGCTCAAGATAACCTAATCCTGTCCCGCCATACTCAGGTGTAACAGTTATACCTAGGATGCCTAAGTCACCCATTTTCTTCCACAAAACTGCAGGAAATAAATTGGTTTTATCAATTTGATCGGCTATAGGCGCAATTTCATTTTGAGCAAATTGATAAACAGAGTGGCGTAAAATTTCTGTTGTTTCCTCCCATCCAAAACTAAGATTTTTTAACATGACTTTCTCATCATAAGCTGGTTTGACTGTTCAACATCCACATTGCTTTTTCATGTACTTGCATACGCCGCGTGACCAATTCTATCGTTGCCTGATCATCAGCTTTATTTGCGACTTCAAAAACATTATATGAAGTTTTAGTTACAATACGATGATCTTCTGCGAGCAGCTTCAGCATTTCTTCTGCCGCAGGCACGCCTACCGCTTCTTTTATTTTTGATAATTTAATAAATTCTTTTGTCGTTCCTGGCGCATAAGATCCTAATGCGCGTATGCGTTCTGCAATTTCATCTACTGCTAAAAATAATTCTTGATATTGCACTTCAAAAAGAGAATGCAAAGAAAAAAATAAAGGCCCTGTGACATTCCAATGAAAATAATGTGTCTTTAAATAAAGTAAATAGGTATCTGCAAGCAAGTGTTCTAAGCCCGTAACAACCTTTTGATTATGATGACTCATTCCTCTTCCCCTTTAAAATTTGCCCAAACCCCGACTATCCTAAACTTGTTAACCTGAAGAAACAAATTTTTTGTCCTATTTTTAGTAAAAAATGAACTGTCGTTTGCTTTTGTTTAGAGTGCTGTCTAGAATTGTTTTGTCATTAAGCCGGAGGGCGGCTGACAAAACCAATTGATTTAATCATGGAGGAATCCAAATGTTGAAACGTTTAATTGCAGCGATTACCTTAGGTGCAGCATTGTGTATAAGCAGTCTTGCTTATGCCGCTTGCGGCGTTTGTGAGTCTGTACAGTGCTGCTTAGGTTGTTCACCCACAGGTGCACAAATTAAAAATTTCCTAGGTGTTAACACCGTTTTATTTCAAGACGATGTTCACTACTGCTATAAATGCACACCTACAGGTGATGGCAGTGCGAATCTTGTTTTCGTTTGGGCCGACATGGATCCGATGTCCACACGCGTATTCCCAGAAAGACAAGCGCCTGTTTACATTAAAGCAAGCATTCAAAAACAATGTGACGGTACGATTGTAAGTACACTAGAACAATAAACATAATTTTAGATTTTTTTAAAAAAACCCTCTTCACTTTCTTGAAGAGGGTTTTTTTTCGATCATATATTTTATTGCTGCTATTAAATCTTCATCTGTACATTCAAAACAGCCCCCACGAGGAGGCATGTTATTCATCCCTCCATCAATAGCAATTAACATCGCTTTTAAATTTCTTTGACGACAGCGAAGCACCCAATCCTTCTCAACACCTCGAAGTGGCGCACCCACTGCGATCACTGGATCGGGATCATGACATACCGCACAAAAAACATCATAAACCCCTTTTCCTGGATTTTTTCCATGGTGGATTTTCTCGAGTATTTCTGCAGGATTATGATAAGATGGTGTTATCGACTCTTCAGACGAAAAAGTTAAAAATAAAGATAAACCCAAAAAAAATAGTATTTTTAGTATCCACATTTTTTCATTTCCTTTCTATTTGGTTGACAGGTCTATTATTAAAAGCTATTTTTTGAATCGTGCTCTTTCAAGCACAAACCCTTTAGTGACAAGTGCATATGTTCAAGGAGGTCGTTAATGTTTAAATTTACCCCCAATCTAGAACAAGAAGGGCGATACACCCGTTATTTTATCGGTGGAATCCTCATTATTGCAGGTATTCTAGGCTTAGGACGAATATTTTTAATTTTATGCGGCCTTGTTCTTGTTGCCCAAGGTGTTCTTGCTTGGGGATTGGTACCTATCTTAATGGAGAAATTTTTAAAAACACCACCCCAAAATCCTAATCACAAATGATTTTTTAAAAAAGCTCACTTTTAAAAAAGTGAGCTTTCCTTTAAATTTAACTCAAAACAATCGATACTTTATGAAAAAAACAGTGTTAACACAGCTACTTGTCTATAGCCTGATCCTCTCTTTGAATGCATGCTCCAACGCCATGTTCGTTACTACCACAGCAGGCGGCGCATTGAATCAACAAGGTCGCACATTCTCAGATACCGTTTCTGATCAAGTCATTACTTATCGCGCAATAAAAGTTATCTCAAACACACCTTCATTGCAAAAAACCAGCCGCATTGTAATAGTGACATTCAATCATAATGTTTTACTGGTGGGACAAACACCCAATGAAACTCTGAAAAAAGAAGCAGAAACACTCATCCGAAAAGTCCCTAATGTAAAAAACATTTATAACGATATCACCATTCAACCCCCTCTAAATACTTACGAACAAGGCAATGACGGCGCGATCACTGCAAATATTAAATCAAGAATGTTTAGCACTACTAATCTTCGCGGACGCAACATTAAAGTGATCACAGAAAATAGTGTTGTTTATATGATGGGCGCAGTCAGCAAATCAGAAGGCAATGTTGCAGCTGAAGTTGCACGTAACAGCGCCGGCGTTAAGAAAGTCGTTAAATTATTTGAATATACCTCAAAAAACTAAAAATTATTATATCGTTCAAAGGATTCATTTAACTGTTGTGTCACACGTAAAAAGGTCGTTCTCTTGGAAAGCTCTTTTAATTTTTGCGCGCCCACATAAGTGCAGGTAGAACGCAAACCACCTAAGATATCTAAAATGGTTTCACTCACAGGCCCTCGGTGAGGCAAATTCACAGATTTTCCTTCGCTCGATCGGTATTCTGCAACACCACCTCGATGTTTCATCATCGCTTCTTTAGAACTCATGCCATAAAAACGTTTATACGATTTACCTTCAATTTCAATTAACTCCCCCTCGCATTCATCATGCCCACCTAACATCCCCCCTAACATCACAAAATCCGCACCTGCCGCAAATGCTTTTGCAAGATCCCCTGGGACAACACAACCTCCATCCGAACATACCTGTCCTTTCAAACCATGCGCTGCATCGGCACATTCAATGATGGCAGATAATTGAGGATACCCAACACCCGTTTTTTTTCGCGTCGTGCAAACAGAACCAGGACCAATACCAATTTTTACAATGTCCGCACCTGAAATTAATAATTCTTCTGTCATTTCTCCCGTTACCACATTTCCCGCTAAAATGGTCTTTTCAGGAAATAATTCCCGTGTGCGTTTTACAATATCTAAAAAAATTTGAGAATACCCATTTGCGACATCCAAACAAATAAAAGGAATAGGAAAAATTTTTAAAATGTTCTCTAAGGATTTTAAATCTTCTTTCTGTGTTCCTGCGCTGATCATCACAAAATTCAGCGCGCTAGGCGTCGTTTCTTTTAAGTCTATCCAGTTTTTTTCTGTCATAAACTTACTTAAAGCCGTTAGTAAGCTATGCTGCGTCAGTGCTTTTGCCATTGCGCTTGTGCCTGTATGATCCATATTAGCAGCAATAATGGGTATACCTCTCCAAGATTGATGCGAATGTTTAAAAACATATTCACGCTCTAAATCCACTTCAGCACGCGATTTTAAAGTGCTACGCTTCGGGCGAATTAATACATCTTTAAAATCAAGCTTAATATCTTCTTCAATACGCATAAAACCCCCCTCTTTAGACTCTTTAGACTTGAAATGATTTACTTATCTGTAGCAAACTTGCAGCACCGTACTCAAACCAGGAATTTATCATGACGGAAAAAATGTATTATAGCAGCATTAGCGAAAATCCCATGGGGACAGAAAACTTTGAATTCCTCGAGTTTGCAAGTTTAACGCCAACCACTCAAATTGAACAATTCAAAAATTTTGGATTTAAGGAAACAGCCAAACACCCTGAAAAAGCAATATGGCTGTTCGAACAAAATGGAATACGCTTCATACTTAACGCACAACCCGCCACCGCCGCTTATGAATTCGCTAAAAAACATGGTCCTTGTGTCAGCGCCATGGGGTTTAAAATTAAAGATGCATCCAAAGCACTTTCACATCTTGAAAAAATAAAAGAAAAAATAATTTTATCTGATACCCGCACATTTGACCTCCCCACACTCCAAGGCGTAGGAGGCAGTTTCATTTACCTTGTGGATGCCCACGGACAAAATCAATATGAAAAATTTTTTGATTATACCGCCAAACCGAAAAACCCAGGCAACGGCTTAGCATACATTGACCACGTCACTCATAATTTATTTCGCGGCAATATGGATGTACTTTTTGATTTTTATCAACGTATTTTTAATTTTCATCAAATTCGCTACTTTGATATCACAGGAAAAATGACAGGCCTCGTGAGCCGCGCCCTGACAAGCCCTTGTGGTAATATTCGTATTCCTTTAAATGAATCTAGCGACGATAAATCACAAATCGAAGAATTTTTGAAATTATTTAAAGGAGAGGGAATTCAACATATTGCCCTTGCAACAAAAGATATTTATAACACAGTCGAAACCTTGCATCACTCAAATATTGAATTTCTTGAGACACCTGATGTCTATTTTGATATGATTGAAAAACGTTTGCCAAACCATGGCGAAGACTTAGGCCGTTTGCGTAAAAATAAAATTTTAATCGATGGCACAACCGAAAAAGAAAAAAAATTATTATTACAAATTTTCACACAAAATATGTTAGGCCCTGTTTTTTTTGAAATTATTCAACGAAAAGGTGATGAAGGGTTTGGCGAAGGCAACTTCAAAGCCTTATTTGAAGCCATAGAACTTGATCAAATTAAACGAGGCGTCTTATGAAATTAGCCACTCTAAAAAATGAAACACGCGATGGCGAATTAATTTTAGTAAGCAGAGATTTAAAGTCAGGTGTGTCTGCAAAAGACATCGCGCCCACTTTGCAATATGCCTTGGATCATTGGGATACCGCGCATCCTGCACTAAAAGCACGTTACGCTTTATTAAACGAAAATAAAATAAAAAATATTTTTCCTTTCGAGACTAAGAAAGTAAGTGCACCTTTACCTCGCGCATACCAATGGGCTGACGCATCAGCCTATGTCAATCATGTTGAATTAGTTAGAAAATCTCGAGGTGTCACCATGCCAGAAAGTTTCTGGACAGATCCTTTGATATATCAAGGCGGTTCAGATTATTTTTTAGGACCTTGCGATGATATCCCCATCGAAAACCCTGATTGGGGTATTGATTTTGAAGCTGAAATTGCTGTAATCACAGATACTATCCCCATGGGCAGCACAGCAAATCAAACGGGAAAACATATTCAATTATTAATGTTAGTCAATGATATTTCTCTTCGTAATCTTGCCCCAGCAGAATTAGCCAAAGGTTTTGGATTTTTTCAATGTAAACCTCCCACTGCATTTTCACCGGTTGCTATTACACCCGATGAATTAGAAGACGCTTGGGATGGCAAAAAAGTTCATCTACCTTTGCTTTCTTATTACAATAAGAAACGTTTTGGCGAACCTAATCCAGCCACTGATATGACTTTTGATTTTCCCACTTTACTTGCTCACGCCGCAAAAACACGACCTTTAATGGCGGGCACAATCTTAGGTTCAGGCACTGTTTCTAATCGCAATTATCATGAAGTAGGCTCCTCTTGTATTGTGGAAAAACGCATGATAGAAACTCTCGAACAAGGCAAACCCATCACACCTTTCATGCATTACGGTGATACGATAAAAATTGAAATGCAAAATAAAAGAGGAGAAAGTATTTTTGGTGAAATTGAACAAAAGGTCATTCCATATGTTAATACTTTATGATTATTTTCGATCGTCTGCGAGTTATCGTGTACGTATCGCCTTGAATTTAAAAAAATTAGATTATCAATTAACTCAAATACATTTGCTTGATGATGGTGGTCAACAACATACTGCCGCTTATACTCAAATTAATCCGCAAGCTTTAGTCCCTTGCTTAAATCATGATGGGGCGATCATCACACAATCACTTTCAATTTTAGAATACCTTGAAGAAACTTTTCCCTCACCTGCTTTATTACCCAAGGAAAGACAGGCACGTGCTTATGTACGCTCTATCGCACAAAGCATTGCTTGCGATATTCATCCCTTAAATAATCTACGCGTATTAAATTATTTAAATAAATTAGGTTTGCCTTCAGATGATAAACCTAAATGGGTAGATCACTGGCTTAATTTAGGTTTAACAGCCCTTGAAAAAAAAGCAGAAAAATCTATTTTTCGTGGAAAATGTTTTTATCAAGATCAAATTACGTTCGCAGAAATTTGTTTAATCCCTCAGCTTTTCAATGCACGGCGTTACCATTTTGATTTAACATCATTTCCTTTCTTGCTTTCTATCGAACAACATTGTTCGCTTTTGCCTGCCTTTAATGCTTTCCCAAAAGAGTAAAGTTATCGTCGGCATGTCAGGCGGCGTTGATTCTTCCGTCGCTGCCCTACTCCTGAAAAACCAAGGTTATATCACCGAAGGTTTATTCATGAAAAATTGGGAAGAAGACGATACTGATACCTATTGTATGGCTGAAAAAGATTTAAAAGACGCACAAGACGTCTGCGATAAATTAAATATACCACTGCACCGTGTTAATTTTTCAGTAGAATACTGGGAAAACGTCTTTGAAAATTTCCTTGAAGAATATCAACAAGGCCGCACGCCTAATCCTGACATTCTCTGCAATAAATACATAAAATTCACTGCTTTTTTAAACTATGCGAAACGCTTAGGCGCTGATTTTATTGCAACAGGACATTACGCACAAAAAAAAGAAGACGATGATTTTTCATTATTATGCGAAGCAAAGGACAAAAAAAAAGATCAAACTTATTTTCTGTATACTCTGGATCAACACCAGCTTAAACATAGTTTATTCCCATTAGGTAAGCTAGAAAAAGAAGAAGTGCGACTGATTGCAAATCAAGAAGGGTTTTCAAATTATAATAAAAAAGACAGTACGGGCATTTGTTTTATCGGTGAACGGCACTTTAAAAAATTTTTAAACCGTTATCTGCCGGCACAACCCGGAAACATTGTAACACCTGAAGGAAAAAAAATAGGAGAACACACAGGTTTAATGTATTACACCTTAGGACAACGCCAAGGTTTGGGCATTGGCGGAAAAAAAGGAGAACTTGAAGCCCCCTGGTATGTTGCAGAAAAAAACCTAAAAACAAAAGAATTAATCGTTGTACAAACAGCGCATCATCCTTTGCTTTTCTCAAAAAATTTAATTTGTAAAAAAATACATTGGATTGCAAAAACCCCTCACTTACCATACACTTGCGTTGCAAAAATTCGATATCGCCAACTTGGCTCGCCTTGCGATATAACCTATTCTGAAAAAGAAAAAAATTATTTCATTTCTTTTCATCATGAACAACGTGCTATCGCGCCCGGTCAATCTATTGTTTTTTATGATCATGAAAATTGTTTGGGTGGTGGCATCATTGAAGGTAGTCACACGTTAAAAAGTATGATGGTACGATAAAAATAGGGCTTTGAGTTAAAAAA
>MGYM01000001.1:29556-31107 GCA_001801745.1 Gammaproteobacteria bacterium RIFCSPLOWO2_02_FULL_38_11 | reverse complement strand
GAATTTTTTAAAGCGCAGTTTACATAAAAGTAAATGAACATTTAAAAAATTCACGCAAAAAAGAAATAAAGTAAAAAGGACGTTTTTCACGGACGACAAGGTACCTCTAAAAATCAAAGTCATGGCGATAAAGCATGAAAAATAAACTCACCAAGTGGGAAGCAGTTACCCTCAGTTTAGCAGGCATCTTTCAATCTGCTTTACTTGTAAGAGAGTTAGCACGCAAAGGGGAGATAGATCAAACAATATTTGAAAACATGATAAATAGTATTTTGAAAATTAACGCAGACTCCGTATTGGAGATCTACAATGGTGTTGAGGGAGTAAAAATAGGTTTAAAAGCACTCCCAAACCTTTTAAGTAAAAAAACAAAAAAAGGAGATTCTGAAATTATTCGTTACAGCATCTCATTGATTTATCTTGAAAAAAAATTCTCGAACTCCCCTCAGTTTAAGAAAACACTTTTACGCCGTATTCAACAAGCGCAGTCTCAAGCAAATCATCTGGCCGTTACACATCCTCTGGTCATTGACACGCTCGCCAATGCTTTTTTACAGTCTATTGCTCAATTCCATTATCGAATCCAAGTCGTTGGGGGCGCTAATCATTTAAAAAACGATGAAATCGTTTCAAAAATAAGGGCTTTACTCCTCGCGGGCATTCGTTCTGTTGTCCTTTGGCGACAAGTCGGTGGGAGTAAATGGCAGTTAATCTTTTTTAGAAGAAAAATTATTGAGACAGCAAAAAAACTTTCGGCACGTTACCTGTAATTCGCGCAACGAGTTACAGGCTAGCTTTCTCCAAAAACAAATGCTTCACGGGCTCGCCGCTCAAAACATGTTTTTCAATGATTTCATCAATGTCTGAAAAAGAATGATAGGTATACCAAACACCTTCAGGATAAATCACAAGACAAGGCCCCAAGGCACAACGCCCTAGACAACCTGACTTACTGACACGGATTTTCCCTGCTCCTGCCAAACCTAAATCTTGAATTTTATGTTTTGCATACTCCCAAAATTCTAGGGCATTTGCACCCTGACAACACTTTTTTCCATTTTCTTTTTGGTTCGTACAAAAAAACAAGTGTTTTTCATAAAAAGACATTTTATACTCCTTAAAATGAATCTCAAGAATGCCATTAGAAAACGCGCCGACCAATGTGTCAAATGCAATGCCTGCGCCCCTGCCTGCCCTACCTACGCTAAAACCCTCCACGAGGGTGAGTCAGCACGTGGGCGTATCGCACTCATGGAAGGTTTGGCTTGTGAGAAACTCCCCTTAACCGAGGCGTTACTGGCACATTTGGATTCTTGCCTTTATTGCCGTGCTTGTGAAGCTGTCTGCCCTTCAGAAGTAAAATATGCAGAAACTTTGAATTTAACACGTCAATTAATCCATACCAAAAAACCTTTTTCAAAAATATTTTCTCTTATTTTTTCATCAAAACAAGCATTAAACATCTTTGTTTTTTTTCTTATATTTTATCAAATAACGGGTTTACAATGGTTTTTTAGAAAAATAAAAATTTTTAATTTGGCAAATAAACTT
>MGYM01000001.1:0-29529 GCA_001801745.1 Gammaproteobacteria bacterium RIFCSPLOWO2_02_FULL_38_11 | reverse complement strand
ACCAAGCACAATCACCTCAGCCATTCGCTTATTAAATGCTTGGGGATTTGATATTGAAATACCTCGCTCACAAGCTTGTTGCGGTGCTTTTCATTTGCATGGCGGCTCACCTGATTTTACAAAATTAGCTGAAAAAAACAAAAGGGCTTTTAAAAACAAAGACACTGTGTTTTTCACCAGCGGTTGTGGCATGATTTTAAAAGATTATCCATCTGAAAAAAACTTTAATATAAAAGACATTTCTTCTTTTCTTTATACGCGAGAAAAACCAAAAAAACTTATTTTTAAAACTTTGAAATTAACTGCAGTGCTTCACACACCTTGCTCACTTAAAAACATACTCCAAACTGCCGATCCAACTTGGCATCTATTGAAGCTTATCCCAGGGTTACAGATTATTCCGCTTTCATCTTCTACTGCTTGTTGTGGTGCCGCAGGACTTAATATGTTAACCCAGCCTGAAATGGCAGACAGTCTCGCACATGATCTATTAAATAAAATAAAAGAGATAAAGCCAGATATTTTATTAACTTCAAATATCGGTTGCAAAATACATCTGGAAACACAACTGCAAACATATCAAAAAATAAAAATTCTACATCCAATTGAATTATTAGCTATGCAGCTTGAGTCTTTCTAATATGATGAAGATGATGAAGCTTGTGGACGCGACCCGTAAAATTCACTACGTCCATTTTCTCCTTGACCTGCCGTATTACGATCTCGAATACTTGACAACATGTAACGATTCGTAGAATAAGATATCTGGCTTTTTTGAAAAGCTTCTACATTTACATTTTGTAACGCATAAAATAACTCCAACAAAAGTTTAGTTTGATCAACCATGCTGCAAGTATAACTTACAATATCTCTACCCAGAGAATGAACGCTTATATTTCTCAGTCCTTCATCTTGAGAAACAATAAAAGCAATGAAATTTTTAGCTTCTGAGAAAAGAAAAGAAGCTTCTGAGTTAAATTGATCCTCGGAGGATTGTTTTAAGTAAATTATGTTTTCTGAAACACTAATATGACATTTTTCCTTTAAATACGACCGAAAAGAAAGATCTTTTGTTACTTTTTTCCAATGCGTAATGAATCCTTTAGTGTCCCCACTGAGTATTTCACCATTTAACAAAGTAGTCAGTGACCAAATCCAATTTGTATTAATAGGAAGGGTTTGCACACAGCGACGTGTTCTTAAATCCCAAACTTTAATCGTTTTATCATCAGAGCCACTTAATAAAGTATCCTTATTTAAAAAAGCAAATGTATTTACGAAATCAGTATGCCCAACAAGTACAGTTGAAATAAATCCATTAGCTATCTCCCACAAACGAATCGTACAATCGTCTGAACCACTCACTAAATAGCGATGATCCGGTGTGATGGTTAAAGCATATGTCAGCTTCTGATGATCATTTAACTCTTGAGTACAGCTTAAATCATCCAGATTCCAAATTCTTAAGCAGCCATCTTCAGCAGAAGAGGCTAATCGATTCCCTTCTAAACCCACGAGCCCATAAACAGTACTTTGATGTCCAACTAACATTTGTACTCTACCCGAACCTGTCAAATCCCAAATACAAATTCTTTGGTCTCGGGAACCTGATGCTAATTTAGCAGAAGATAAATACGTTAATGCAACAACACCCGCACTATGTTCTCGATATACTTCCGAACTTTCTATTACGTTTTCAGAAGAGCTAACACCCTCAGCTGCACTGAGCGACCAAATTCTCACTGTTGTATCTTCAGAAGCACTGGCGAAACCAGTTCCATCAGGGGCCAATGCAATACGCCAAACTTGGCCTGTATGTCCACGAAAAAGTTGTAAACAGCGACCCCCATTATCAAAACACCAACGCTTAATATCTCCGGCAGTTCGAGGATCTCTTTTTTTAGGATCAATGGAACTCCGAGCTCCACTCAAAAAAGTATTATCTGGCAAGCCTGCTAGTGCTGTCACCCATTCATGATGCGCAGGGATCGTTTCTGAAACACCGTAAACATTTAGACGTATCGATCGCAAAAATGGGTTAGCTTGTAAAAGCTCGTTTACTTTAGCAAGAGAAAAACCATCTTCTCTCATATCTACAAAAAAAACAGGAACTTGAGAAGAGCCAGAGGAGTTTGATGGGGAGACTCTATTTTCCATCATCCTTTTTTGATGGGACTCTTCTCCTTCATGCTTTAACCTATCTCGCTCTACTTCTATTTCTAAATACTGTCGTTTCATTTTTACAAGCTCAGCTTCATTTCGAGAAAGTCGTTGTGTAAGTTCTGATAACCGCTCTAATAAAATTTTATTTTCTTGCAAAGCGCTTTTTAAACTAGCCTGTATTAATAAATCTTCTATCCCTGTGAGGCTCTCTCTGTGAGAGACATTCTCTTGTTGTTTTGCCTCGGAAGCTAACAGTTGATTTAAAGCAGGAAGAGGATATAAGTTTAAAGAAACCAGAGGAAGATTCGTCGAAGGACTACGGACTTGTCCGGAAGAACGACATCGGTTGATCCATTCCTCAATAGCAGCTCGCTCGTAGACTACCCCATCTGAGGCAACAACAGCGTCTTTAATAGAAGATTGTGTAATAGGACAAATGAAATATTCTTCTAACATAGATTCCCCTTATTTCTCAAAGATAATAAATCAGAAATTGTTGTTGCGGTGTTTTTATTCCTTCTAAAAAGATAACCGTAACAATGATTTCCTTGCGCATAAATAGCGTCTGACATTAATTCATGGTGAAGTTGTGGTAAAAAGTAATGAGGAATATGCGGTAATAAATGATGAAGTAGATGAAGATTATCTGAATGCGGATATAAAAAAAATGCCAGGACGGGATGACATAAGTTATTTCTCGATATTTTATAAATAGAATGCGTATTTTGGTAAAGATTTCCATGCTCTGAAACTTCACTTAAAAAACGGATAAGCTGAAATGCAGTTAAGTAAGGAAAAACCCAGTAAAAAATAAAATATTTCCAAACTGAAAAATAAGTTAATATAAAAAATAAAGAAATGTAAAAGATAACTCGAGCAATGATTTCTTTTTTAGGTGTATTACGATTAAAAATAAAAGGTTTTATTGTTCCTAGTAAAAATTTAGGCATTTCAATAAGAGACATAATGCTTATTATCTTTTTTATAAATGCCCCCGGGGTCTTAAGTGCATCTTTCATTCCAAGCGCATCATAACGAACACGATCAGGGTCAGACACACTATCTCCTAAATAACGATGATGTTTATCATGCGATATTTTATACGCATAAAGAGAGTTAAATACAGGGAAAGCACAACAAAGCATTCCTATCCACGTATTTAAAAATGGGTTTTTAAATAGTTTTCTATGTGAAGCGTCATGAAGTAAATTTTCTAATGCCCTCATTCTTGAAGAAATTACAATAACAGAAGAAACATAAACTATAGGATTTTTATAATGTAGACTTAATGTTATTGATATCATAACAAGAAGATAATCAAATAAAATATAAATTAAATTTGAGTGGTTATTTGTTTCAATATAAGGGCCATTCTTTATCTTCGAAACAATGTATCTTTTCTCTGCCACATAAGCTTGTGTACTCATAATGAAATCTCCCAAGAAGATAATTTCTTTATTTATTTTAACCGTAATATTTTTTTTTTGGATACGTAATATTACGTAGTCATCTATAGAAAATGGACTTCAAGATGAGCGCTCACTCCACATTTTTCTCACCAAACTCAACGCATTCTGTGTTTCAGGCTCTCCAGTTTCTTCAGAGAAAGGAGATAGATCAAAACCTTGAATCTCTGAAGAAAGTACTGGCAACAACAAGGAAGGTGAAAAAAAATGTGTATGCGTAGAACGACGCAATCTTGAAACTTCATGATCAACTTGCCAAAACAGAATAACACCATTGATATCAGCACTAATCAATCGATCACGACAGAATGATAGTTGTGTTATCCGACAAGAATGTCCTTCAATAATTTGTAAAAGTTTATGTTCTTGAACAGACCATAAATATAATACATTATCTTTACCCGCCGAAATCAACAAACTTCCATCTGAATTATAAGAAAAAGTTTCGATTGACTGAGCATGCGAGGGATGGGAATAAATTTCTTTTAAAGATCCATTTTCAGTGTTCCAAACAAAAATAGCATCACCTATCGCAGCAGATAAATCTTCTGTGATCGGTTTATATTTTAACTTTTCAATGGGTTCTTTCACAAAAAACCGTTGATGACATTTAAAATAAAAACCATCTTTTGAAAAAATATCAATCTGGAAACGAGGATAATAACCATGAAAAAAAGCAAGCTGAGATTGACGATCACTTACCGCAAGTAAGTTGTTAAATTGCGTTACATTCGTTTGATTATAATCACCTTTTAATTCCCTTATATCTCTTTCACAACGGAATCCTTCTTCTGATCTTGAAAAAAAAGTTCCATCCTCAAAAGGACCGAGAAAAGAAAGCGGAAGTGTAATAAGAAATATCTGATCACCTGAAAAACGAGAAATAACATAACAAATATGTTTTTCATCTATCGCAATAAAGTTACTATCCTCATTACAATAAGCCAATTTAATAATTTTAGAAGTCGAAATATCGTAGGTCGCCTCAAGCGTCTCTTTTAAAACAGACCACTCCTTTACAATACCTTGTTCGCAACCCGACAAAATAAAATCATGTTCACGATTGCATACCATCGCTGTGACGCTTGACGAATGCCCGTCAAACTGAGTTGCAGCCGTTAATTCTTTCCTAAATTCCCATTGAAAAACAGATTGAGATGAAACAGTCATGATCGCTTGATTATAAATAAATACGGCAGACAATAAAGGCGTTTTATGTCGAGAATAAACGTATAAAAGTTCCATTGTTTTTACAGACCATACCTTCGCTAAACAATCTTCTCCTGCTGAAACCAACAAAAAAGCATTAGGGCTATAATCAAGTGCATTAATTTTTTTACTATGTCCTCCAAAAGAATAACTACTTGAATCCATAAAATTATATTGAATCAGCTTTCCATCAGAATATCCGCTGGCCATTAAAAAATTATTACCACTATAGGCAAGCACTGTAACAACACCCTGAGCTTGCTGATCATAAACAAGAGTTAAATTTAGATTTTTTGAAGAAATTATTTCTCCTATTGCCGTTTGATATACCATGCTCCCACGTATAAAAACCATTTGATTTAATGCTATAGGCGATAATGTAATACAAGAAATAGGGGACTGCGTTGTATCTTCCGTTTTTATTACAAAAAAACATTCTCCTGCTTTATTCAAAAAAGATATCATTCCATTAAAAAACCCAACGATCAAACAATGATACTGCTGCTGATAAGCCAGTGAGGTTACTGCTTTAATATCTGAAGAAGAAAAATCAACACCAGAGCTCCATTCTCCATAAACTTTATATGATTTTTCGCAGAACAATCCCCAATAGGTTATTGTACCGTCCATACCTCCTGTGAATATTTCATTATCCGAACCAAATGTTAAGGCTGTTAAATTAAGTGAGCGTGATCTACCAATAACAGGTATTTCTTCTAAAAAATGTGAAGTAGGCTCATAAAAATATATACACAACTTGTCCCAAAGAGAGGATTTAACGATAGCAATACAATGATAACTTGGATCATATTTAAAAAATTTTATATTTTCTGAAACCAGAGAAAGCATCAATTCTTTATTTTGAAACATGCCAGATAATTGTAAGTGCCCCGCTCTTCTATCATTACGAATTGAATCTTGCAAAAAAACTTCTTCAAACCTAATACGCTGTGTTAGATCATCTGAGAAAACAGAACCCGGCATGATAGCAGCTCCTACATCCACCTCAGTTAAATCTTCTAAAAAAAATCTCTCACCACAGGCATTCAAAAGTGTTGCTGCACAAGCCGAATGAGTGCGGGCTGTTACGTTTTTATTTGATTGAGTCTGAGATATAAGGCGATAAAGGTTCGCCCTTATATTAGAATTGCCTTCTAAAATATCTTGAAATATGCACACCGCCAACCTATCTACTAATAATAAACTAGGTTCAATCTTAATATCATCAAAATCCGAAAGTGAATCGTATTTTGATATCCCTCTCTGAGGATTATCACATAAAAACAAGAAGGCTCGCGCAAGGAAGAAACTTAAGAAAACTCTACTTACAAAAGTAATGCTCGAAACAGTATCGCCTTTTAGAAAATCATAAGTAAAATTAATTTTATAAAAAAATCCACAGAGTTCCATTAAAATTATTTTTCTTTCTCTCAAAAAATATTCCGCACAACCTCTTTTTAGAGCCAGGTCATCATCCAAAAAAGATAAAGAAAAAACAAAATTTTGAGGATGAGAAACACTTTTAAGCGCTAACATACTACCCCATCGCTTAGCTTCCTCTCCCTCTCCTCTTCTTGAATACGGAATCAGAGAACACATTTTATCAAACAATAAGTTCGATAGAAAAAAAGGGGTAAGAAGCCGCTCTTTCTTTAGTTTATCAATTACGCCTACAATCACTTTTTTTAAACGAAAATTAATTCTCTCTCCTGAAAAAAAACCCAAAAGCATTTTCTCAAGTCGTATATTTTTGGGAGGATATTCTCTTAAGATATCCTCAATACTACTCATATAATATTTTAATGAAAAAATCTGAAAAAAATCAGAATTCGAGAAAAGATATTTTATATATTTCGTAGAAAGACGCGTACAAACAATAACTTTATCTGAGAATTTTTCGAAATATTCTCTTTCCTTAAAAAGAGAAGAAACCTCCAAAGGATAGTCAATAGAATCCAATAAAATAATCATCCTATATCGACCTCGAACTCTTAGATAGCCCTCCTCAAGCAAACCCAATTCGAGTTTAAGATAATTTTTAACGTTTTCGACTGAAAATAATTTTTCTTTATTATCCCAATAAATAAAAATAAATTCTTTTGGGTACTTTGAGTTCTTATACTGATTTTTATACCAATTAAAAAAAGAGAAAGATTTTCCTGTTCCTTCAGGAGAAGAAACAATCAAGAAAGATTTCTCCGCTCTAAGGAAATTAGCTACAACAGAGTCTATATCTTGAGTTTGAGTTTTCTCATACTCACTCATAAGATGCCCGGAAGAAGAGGAAGAAAAATCACTCGCATCTTCTTGAGCTTGAATTACCTGCCCCGATGATAAAAAAGCTCTTTCAACGCAAGCGCTTAATTTTTTAATATCTCTTTGAGATGAAAAATTTAAAACATTTCTTCTGAAACACGTTCGAAACAAAGGATCATCAATTAAATTGAAATGATTTGCCTCTGAAATTAAATTTACAAAAGGAGAAAGCTCTTTCCATGATTTGTCCGATGTCTCTTGAGGTATGTCCTGGATAGGCTGTCCCGCTCTATACAAATGTACTCCCCCTTTTTCTATCCTTTTCGTTCCTTTGTCATGCATCGTCATTAAAAGATGGGTTTGCAATAACTTCAGTATCGATGAGAAATATTTTATTTTATTTCTAAATTGTATCTCATCAATTGATGTATTAATTTTACTAACAAGATTATCAAAAAATAATTTTATATTTTCTTCTCTATTGTCATATTTTTTTTCAAAATGAAAGTCAAATAGATAGCTTATGCTTAATTGATCTGAAATTTTTTTTGTAATAAAAATTATTCTATGATAAAAAAGAGATTCCTCCATCTCAAGTAACTCTTTTGGAGGCTGCGTATCAAGTAACCCAAGATAAGAAATTTCTTCACCTCTTTGCTGAAGTTCAAGAGCCACTTCATATGCCAACAAACCACCGAATGAATATCCACACAAGGCGTAGGGTCCTTTAGATTGAATCTTACGAACTCCTTGAGAAAGATAGTAAGCTAATTCACGAATATCTGTTGGCAAATAAGCTTCAACAATGTCGACAGACTCTGCATCCAATGCTTGATCTAATAATGGATTGGTAAAAGAAACTAATTTAATTTCATCTCCTATATTCTCTTGTAAGTGTCGATATTGATCTTCAAATTTTCCACTTAAAGGGGGGAAACAAAAAACAAAAGAAGAGTCTGAAGAGGCTGAATTCGATAATTCTTTAAATCGTTTTGCATCACTAAAAAAACAGTTTAAAATAACTGCTCTAGAAAGTATCTCAATTGTAATCACCTCAAGAGAATCAATCTCAATTAAAATATTAAACTCTGCCTCGATTCGCTGAATAATTTGCGCCAGCAATAATGAATATCCCCCTAAATCATAAAAATCTGCATCAACACTAATAGGACGAAATCTAAAAGCAGCATGGAAAATCTCTTGAATTTTCCTCTGGTAATCATTTTTGGGAGGACAATACTCGCCTAATAAAGCTAAATTTTGAAACCTCCTTTCAATTTTTTTACCTAGCAAAATATTCTCAAATTCTTCTTCTGATACAATAAAATAATATCGTGGCACATCTGCTGAGTTATAATGACGGTGACTACCAAACACAAATCTTAATCCAGAGATAGAAGGATAAACGCTCTTGCTCTCAGGAAGAATAAAAGCTTCTAATTCTTTTCTTTCGTTTTCTTCATCTAACAAAACTGCCGCATTTTTTACACCCAAAACAGTTTTAAGTTTTTCAACAATCCCTTGTAATTCGATGCGTGTTCCAGAAATTTTTACCTGTCTATCATTTGGAATTCGCCCTAAAAAAAAGATCACGCCCCGCTCTACCCTTACTAAGTCTCCTGTTTTATAAACATTTTTTTTTTCATTTTCATTGCTTAACATCAAGGATAGAAAACTTAAATTTGTTTTTTGTGTATCAAGTTTTCCACTTTCCCAATAACCTACAGCATTACCTATTCCTGACGCACAAAGCTCTCCTTCACCTTCTTGGAATAACTGCTCTTCTCGTAAAATATAAAGCGAAGTTCCTATACACACATTATGTTTGACGTGCCCGATCGTAATAGGCCCTTCTAAATACTCCACTAAAGTTAAACCAATTGTTGTTTCTGTGGGGCCATACCCATTCCAAGTACGTCGAGGTTTAACACCCTCTCCTCGCCATTGCCATTTCCTAAGTAATTCGGCATTTGCTTCTTCTGTGGCAGAAATCACATGCTCTAATGCATAAAACTTCTTTTCCAGTAAGAGATTTTGTTTTTTTTCATCTACATTTAATATGCTTGCTAATAATGTAGGTTCTATGATAGCAACTGAAATTTGATGAAGTTGAAAAATTTCTGGCAACTTCTGCATTAAACTATTAACAGACATCTGGCTCACACAAAGACAAGAACCTGTTCCCCATGCCAGCATTAATTCCATCACGCTCACATCAACACGAATATCAAATCGTTGTAACACTTTATGTTGATGTTTTTGAATATTCAGACCCATTTTGTCTTCATGAGTTTTGCAACGAGAAGGCAACCCTTCGTGTGAAATTAGAATACCTTTAGGATCACCTGTCGTTCCTGATGTATAAATAAGATAAGCATAGTCTCTTGGAGAACGCTCATAATAAAAGGGAGAGTGATCGATATTTTTTAATTCTTCCTTTAGTTTATCAATCTTGATTTTTTTTGTTTGTTCTACGTCATGTAAAATTTCTTGATCCAAAAATGAAGTTGTAATAATCCATTGTACTCCGCTATCTTTAATTCGATTTAATATTTGAGATTGATCTAAATTCGGAGAAAGAGGAACATAAACAGCACCCAGCTTCCAAAGTGTGAGAATAGAAACGTATAACTCAAGTGATTTTGGTAAACACACACCAACAAAACATTGATATTTAATTTTATCAGCCAACATGTGACAAAATTTATTTACATAAAGAAAAACTGTTTCATAATTATAAGTCTGTGTGATTTTTTCATGAATATCACTTATCTCAAGCGCTGTTTTATTAAGATTTTCTTTCGCATGGTAATCAAAAATATCAACAATACTTTCCCATTTAATCTCTGCTTGTTGTTTTTGATATACCTCTTCATTAACTCTATCATCATAAAAAATATTAGCGATTTGAAAATCTCTTTCAAGCTCGTGCAATATTTTTAATTTATTTTTATCTGAGCGATATTGTTCTACACCTTCATCCATAAGCTGTACAGCTGATTTTCTCTCTTTGTTTTTTAACTGAGGGTTAGCACCTAAATTTAACACATACCTGATAACATCTTTTAGATGATAATGTAATTCTTCCTGGGGGGTTAATATTTTATAAATTATAATTTCATGCAAAAGAGTATTGCCTGTGCTTGGATCAGCAAAGTTAATATCAAAATAAGTATGATTGAGTATTTCTAAAAAAAAATTATAATCAAATTTTTCTTTTAAAATTTCTCTTAATTGACTAAAAATATCAGACTCATTACGTTTTTTAAAACCCAAGCGAGAAAACATAAGAAACCATCAAATACAACAATATTAAAAAAGATTGCCCTGAAGTACTTCGAGAAAGAGGAAAAAATTATTTTCTTGTTATTTGAGGTAAGAGAGTTTTATCTGCGATTTCTTCTGCGCACCGCATTACAAAGATCCCCGCACTGACGCCACCCAATCTAAAGAAATAACCTTTATATACTCCTGCTATTCCTCCTTTCTTAAATTGTTCTACAATAACAGAGCATAAAGTTTCTTTGTGGGAACTCCTTTGTAAAAGCACCCCGGCATGATCCACTGGTTGCGTTAAAGTCGTTGCAATAAATCCTGAACATAAGGCTGAAAAAACAGAACAAAGATATCCAGGTGAATTTTGAAAATTCTCCTTCATTGCTCTCTTCATGTGATCATAAAAATAGAACATAGACAAGGTGTAAATCCCATCCCTTACAGTAAATGCACTTAACCCTCGCCAGAGGGGGAAAAGATATCCTTCTTGTCTTTGAACTATATTTAAAACCTGAAAAAGACTCTTATTTTTATGATGCCCTTGTTCGAGAACCAAGCGTTCAGAAGCCGTACTAAAAAAAGCAGACGCCATTCCAGAAACCATTGAAGAATAAAACTTTACTTTTTCATCATTTTTTTTAAAAAGAGAATGATTCGTTAAACCTCGATAGACAGAGAATTGTATTCCTGTGGTAGGAATAATCGTAAAGGCATATTGAGACACCCCTCTGAATAACACGCTTGGCTTTAATTCGATTGGATGATCGCTTTGAAATAACTTTCGAAGACTCAACCAAGGATAATTAAAAGTAGCGTCTGCGACTCCGCTAAACACTCCCTTTGATAGAGCATAAGGTATCGACTGTTTTTCATCTTCATTCGGCATAATCACATCACATCTTTAAAGGCATCACCGATGAAGAAGCTGAAGAATCTGCAACAGCTTGTGTAGTGAAATTTTCTTGGGTGGCCTGCAAAGACAGCAGTGTATCTCTTACTTTCGATGAGGTATTTTCCTGCTTCACCTTCACTTGCGACTCTTCTTCTTCAGTCAAATATTCTTGCCACTCAATATCATAGGAAGGATGTTCAGCATTCACGATGCCGCGAAATAATTCAGTTCCATTAAGATTTTCTTCTAATCTTTCCACAAAATCTCCCATCGCCTTTTGAAGTGTCGAACGGTAAGGAAGCTCTGAGGCATCAAAAAACAAAAGTATCGTTCTTGTTGATTCATCAATACATGAATATCGTGAATCCTTATGATTCCACAACCAACACAGTACTTTCTCATCATCTGCATAAACGATTTGCTTTGATGTCGTTTTAATAGCAGGACCCTGCCCTAGAGGAAAAAACATCTCTTCTTCTCTGGCATGGCGAATAACAACATCACCACGTAATTTCCCAACATCATATCCCCCCATAGGGAACATATGCATCACAGAGACACAGTTATATAAATCAACTACAGTTGAGATATTCCAAACCGAATCACCCTTAACAACACGTCGAACTAAAGCTTCAACAGAAGAAGGATATGTCCGGGGTTTAACACCCATTTTTTCATAGGTTTTGCGCCAATGGTCAATATCAGGATCTGTAGTATAGTTTTGAGAATGAATCCCCCGTTCTTTCAATACTTCACCTAAAGTTGATTTTAATTCGTTTGTGTAAGGACCTTGTTTCTCAACCTTAACTCGGGCAGCTACAAAACCAACTTGCGCAGCGGGGAACTGATCTAACACTTTTTTCTCAAGAATGACCTTCATTTTCTGTCTCCTATAGATTTTAAAATGAAAATTAAATTTCTTTGATTTATATAAAGAATTTTCCGATTATAAGCCAGAATAATGCTATCCGTAAAAACACTTACAAAAAATCAAAATAAGAATATAATATAAAAAATAAACTTGTCAATGAAGATCTTATTTAAGAAATAACTTTTAAAAAAAACACAACTCATTTTAAATTAACATTAATTTTTTTCAAAAAAGGAAAATAAAATGGATCCAGAACTAAAACAACAAACTTCTATTGCAGAAAGTGCTTTTATTGGAGGCGCTGCGGGAATTGCTGAAATAGCGTTGAATCATCCTCTCTGGGTTATGAAAACAAGGATACAGAACCATTACCCTTTTACGCTCTCTCTTGGCGTGCTCTACAAAGGTATTTTAGCGCATGCAACGAGTGAGGTAGGTTTATGCGTCATTCAAGTGGTAATTGCAATTCAAACCCAAGAAACTCTAAATAAAAAACTAACTCATTATCAAAATCAATTTAATTTAGATTTTTATTCTGCTTTTCTAGGTGGTTTTTTGGGGGGAGGTATTTCTGCACTCATCACTAATCCCACTGAGCTCATCATGACAATTCAGCAAAAAAGAGTAAAACATCAAACCTCAATGCTTCAAGAACACCATCATTTCTCAACACTGGCAATAGAAATTGCAAAAAAATATAATCCTCGTCGATTATTCTCAGGATTCACAGGCACAAGCTTAAGAGAAGCATTCTATACAGCTGGCTTTTTTGCAGGAACCCCCGCACTTACAAAACGTATCGAACCTTATTTTCCATATCCTCTTCTTTCCATGGCTGTCTCAGGGGCAACAGTAGGTTTGGGTGCTGCCATCATTACGCATCCATTTGACACCTTGAAAACAGTACAGCATGGTGAGGCGGATAACACGAAAGCTTGTTCTCTTACTCAAGCTTTCAAAAAAATTTATACGACTAGGGGAGTATTGGGTTTTTTCGATGGTTTAGTTGCGCGAGCAAGCCGTGTTGCTTTAGCTACTTCAGTAATTGGCACAACAATCGAGCTTATGCGTTCATAGTAAATTAAATTATGCTTTTTATATTTTTCAGATTTTTTATTACTGACAATCATGTAAATTCAAATACGAACATTCTGTGTTAATATACTTGCATGAGCACAGTCCAAATCGAAAAACATCCCTCTTGGAACATGGCACGTGAAGTCCATGAAATAACCAAACCTTTGTTCCAATATTTCAATATTAATTATTTTGACTTTGCTCGATTTTATAAAAAAAACAATGAGGTTTTAGTTTTATATTCAGATCCAGCCTGGGTAGCCTATTTTCTCAACGATCCAAGTTACATAAACCCAGCCTCTTATTTAAAAAAAGGCAATCACTTATGGGAAAGTTATATTCCTCCAGAGATAATAAAAATTGCAAACACTCAGTTTAATCATAAACATGGTATTACATTTCATTACGATCATGAAAAATATCATGAAATTTTTAATTTTTCTGCAGCAGCGGAAAATTATAAAATCTTACAACTCTATTCAAACAAAATAGAAGTCTTACAAAAATTTTGCGCTTATTTTATTGAAAAAGCCGCTCCTTTAATTGAAAAACTAGAAAAACAAAAGATCATCCTTCCCGCTAAAACACTTATTACCCCCTCTTCTTGTTTAATCGTTTCATTTGAAAAAAAATGCGAAGATTTTTTAAATTCTTTAGGGATCTCTTCTCTTTATTCAAATCAAATTCTTACTTTCGCCAAAGAAAAAAAAATAACGGCTCGCGAACTAGACTGTTTGCATCATCTTTCCAAAGGACTAACTGCAAAAGAAATCGGAAAAACACTTAAAATCTCACATCGAACTGTCGAAACACATCTGCAACATATAAAAGAAAAAGCAGGTTGCAGAAAAATTATAGAGATATTTTCAGAAATAAAAAAAATAATATAACTTCGTCACACGTTAAAAAGCATGATGGTAGAATAAAAACAGGGGTTTAAGTTAAAAAAAACTTTCTAGTTTGCACGGTTTCACGGATGACAACTTCATCTCACCAGCTGGTATCCAAGATACATCGCACATAGCCACATAATCACAGCAGAGATTTTTCCTTGATACTTTAAGACTAATTTAAATTTAGAAAGATGAATGCCCAGAATAGACAAACATAAAAACCACGCCCAAGAAACAAAAACACAAGCAAAAATAAAATATTTTCTACCCACAGAAGGAATCGCAAGATAATTTGCACCAATGATCGCCATGGTGTCTACGATTGCGTGAGGATTCAAAATCGACATTGATGCTGTCATGAAAATTCTTTTTTTGATACTGTAATGTCGTTTTTCAACATGCGCTTGCCCAAAATTTTCACGCCAATTTTGAATACCAATATAAAGTAAAAATAAAACACCCACAAAACGAATCGTTTGTGCTAGCCAATACGTTTTCATAAAAAGCAACGATAATCCAAATGCGGATAGGAGAATAAGCAAAGTATCGCAAAACGAAGCAGTAACAAAAACAGGAATCGTACTTGAGAACTTTCCACTGCGCGTTCCGTAGGTTAATACAAACATATTTTGTTGCCCAAGAGGCAGTATTAATCCCAATGCCAACGCAAACCCTAAAGCAAAACTCGTTAATTCAATAAACATTAAAACACTCTCCTACTTAATGCCCGATCTTAATTTTGAGATAAATAAGTCTATTGATAATCTTAAATAAAAAAGGGCACTGATGGAAGTGCCCTTTAGAATTCCCAAGAGAGGGAATTAGGATTTTTTCTTTGAACGTGCTCTTCCTGTTCCGCGTTTTCTTTTATGTCCTCGCTTTGTTGCACTTTTCTTTGCAACGCCTTTCTTGCGATGTACTTTACGACGAGTCGATTTCTTTACCGCACGTTTAGCTGACATTGTATGCCTCCATTCAAAATTAAAAAAATAAAAAACCTTGACGCTTTTTCATTTGCAGCAATACACACTTCCCTATCCGTATTGATAAATAGATGAACTATTTACAGGCTGCATTAATACCATAGCATAAGATCAGTGTTCGTCAAGTTTTGTGGCGGAGATACTTGTTGATCGCAGTTTGATGTTCTTTTAAAGTTTTTGAAAACTGATGCGTTCCATCTCCACGCGAAACATAAAATAAACTTTCAGTTTGAATGGGATGTAACGCAGCATGAATCGAATCAAAACTGGGTAAACAAATCGGCGTAGGCGGTAACCCCTTATGCAAATAAAGATTGTAAGCAGTTTCTGTTTTCAAATCTTCTTTTGTTAATTTTCCCCTGTAATTATCCTGCAATCCGTAAATCACACAGGCATCAATCTGCAAATACATTCGCTTTTTTAGACGATTTAAAATAACACCTGCAACTAAAGGTCGTTCATCATGTTGGGCTGTCTCTTTTTCAATTAAAGAAGCGACGATCAACACCTCTTCTTGATTGTTGTAAGGAAGATCCGGCGCTCGCGCTAACCATGCCGTATTTATTTTCTCTTCCATCGTTTGATAAGCTTTTTCATACACTTTTTCTTCGGGTGTCCAACGCACAAAATAATAAGTTTCAGGAAAAAAATATCCTTCAGGATACTTAAATTTAATGATTAGATTCAATCTGGATAAGATATCCGTAGACGCATTTTCCATGTGTTTCAAATAAGGGTTTTTGCTGATGGCTTCTTTCATTTGGGCAAAGGTCCAACCCTCAGGAATTGTGACTGAGTAGAGCACCCCTTTTCCCACAAGCATTTGACTTAAAAGTTGATGGGGCGTTGTGACACCAGGCGAAATTTGATAATCCCCCGCTTTCAAATTCTTTAAATTTCCTTCGAGAAATCCAAGAGCCAGCCAATAGCTGGGACGAGATAATAAACCACGAGAGTGCAATTGATTGGCCGATTTCCAATAAGAAGTGCCTGGCCATAAGCTATAAACCACAGGGGTGTCACGATGGGATAAAATGGGTGTAAAGAAAAAATAAAAAATATCTAAAAAAAATAAAACAAAAATCAGGAAAAAAATAATAGGCCATACTTTTTTTCCCTTTAATAAATTAAATTTCATGTGACTGATAAACGTTTAAATAATAAAGCACCATTCGTGCCACCAAAACCAAAAGAATTATTCAAAGCAAAATTTATTTTTCTTTTTTTAGCCGTGTGCGGTACAAAATCTAAGTCTAGCCCTGTGCTCGGATGGTCTAAGTTGATCGTTGGAGGCGCGATTTGATCGCGCAATGCAAGAATACAAAATACCGACTCCACTGCCCCTGATGCTCCTAATAAATGTCCGGTCATGGATTTTGTTGAGCTCACCGATACAGAGTGACGATGCTCACCAAAAACATCACTGATGGCTTTTGCTTCTAGCTCGTCTCCTAAAGGCGTAGAGGTGCCATGCGCATTGATGTAATCGACTACTTCAGGGCCCACGCCTGCATCCTTTAATGCACCTCGCATTGCAAGGAAGGCACCTTGCCCCTGTGGATGCGGTTGCGTCATATGATAAGCATCACCACTCATGCCTATTCCAACTAATTCTGCATATATCTTTGCACCTCTTGCGGCTGCATGCTCGTAAGACTCTAAGACCAACATGCCCGCACCGTCCCCTAATACAAATCCATCTCGATCTTTATCCCAGGGACGACTGGCTTTCTCAGGCTCATCGTTACGCGTCGAAAGCGCGCGCATGGCTGCAAACCCCCCTAAACCAAGCGGACTCGTTGCCATTTCTGCGCCCCCTACTAACATGACGTCTGCGTCCCCCGACATAATTAATCGCGCTCCAAAAGCAATGTTATGCGCGCCTGTGGTGCAGGCTGTCACCAATGAAATATTAGGACCCTGCCAACCGTACATAATTGAGATTTGCCCCGGGAGCAAATTAATGATCGAGCCAGGAATAAAGAAAGGCGATATCTTACGCGGCCCCCCTTCTAATAAGGCTTTATGATTTTCTTCTATCTTGGGTAGACCACCAATCCCTGAACCGGCTGCAATACCATAGCGTGAAGGATCTTTAGGTTTGGCTAACAAATCTGCGTCCTCTAAAGCTTGATGTGCCGCAGCAACCCCGTATTGAATGAATAAATCTAACTTGCGCGCCTCTTTGGAGGAAAGATAAGGTGTAACATCAAAATCCCGAACAGAACCACTGATGCGACTCGTGTACTGACTCACATCAAATCGAGTAACAGGCCCTATTCCACTTTTACCCGCCAACACATTTTTCCATGTGGACTCTACGGTCAGTCCCAAAGGCGTCACAAGCCCAAGGCCCGTAATAACAATACGTGTTCTCATCGCATCATCTGCAATCAATTAATCGCCTTTTCTTTCGTGCGTGTTTTAATATAATCAATGGCTTGTTGAATCGTCGCAATTTTTTCAGCATCTTCATCAGGAATTTCTGTTTCAAATTCTTCTTCTAATGCCATCACTAATTCAACGGTATCAAGGGAGTCAGCACCTAAGTCATCTACAAACGAAGCCTCATTACTGGCTTCTTTTTCGCCTACACCAAGTTGCTCAATCACAATTTTTTTGACGCGTTCTTCAATACTGGCCATAAAGTACTTTCTCCTCTAGATTGCTAAAATAAAAAAACAAAAAATCCATTGTCCTCTTCCACTTTACATCATGCAAGCTCCAAGGGCACCTCTAAACCATGTACATCCCACCATTGACATGCAAGGTTTGCCCCGTGATGTAATTCGCTTGAGGGGATGCTAAAAACCCAGCAGCAAAAGCAATGTCTTCTGCCATACCACATTTTCCTTGCGGAATTTTTTCTAAAATTTTATCGATGTGCGCTTGAGATATGGCATTTGTCATGTCTGTGGCAATATAGCCCGGTGCAATAACGTTGACGGTAATATTGCGTGACGCAACTTCTTGCGCCACTGATTTTGAAAATCCAATTAATGCCGCTTTTGCAGCAGCATAATTTGCTTGCCCCGCCGCACCCGTTACACCAACAATCGAACTTAAGGAAATGATGCGCCCCCATTGCGCACGCAACATTTCTTTAATACAAGCACGCGTAAGATGATATACGCCATTTAAATTCGTATCGATCACATCATTCCATTCTTCTGTTTTCATTCTCAAAAAAAGATTGTCACGAACAATACCCGCATTGTTAATTAAAATTAAGGGGGCACCAACCTCTTTTTTTATACGTTCATAAAAAGAAGAAACTTCTTGAAAATTTTTTTGATCAAAAATATAAGCTTTACCTTGAATATTCGCAGTTTCAAATGCGGTTTCAATTGCCTTGCAACCTTGCTCAGAAGTGGCTGTTCCTAAAATAAAAGCACCCTGATGCCCTAAGTGTTCAGCAATCGCTTTACCAAGACCTCTACTGGCGCCTGTGACCAAAGCAATTTTACCTTGTAACATCGTCATAAACTTAAATCCTGAAATGCAGCGGGCGAACTAATAGAAATCGCCTCACTTGGGCTGGGGGTAATACGTTTAGAAAGCCCCGTTAATACTTTACCTGGACCACATTCTATCACTTTTTTAATCTGAAAATGAGCCAGTTTATTCATTATTTCGGTCCAGCGTACGGGAAAATATAACTGTTTTATTAAGCTTTCCTTAATTTCAAGCGAAGATTGATGTTCACTGACATCGACATTATGAATCACGGGTATCTGCGGAATATTAAAAGAAAGGGTATCAAGATGTTTTGCTAACTTTTCCGCTGCTGATTTCATTAAAAAACAATGAGAAGGAACACTCATCGGTAATTTTTTCGCGATTTTAGCACCTCGCTCTGCAGCAATTAAAATAAGTCGCTCTACCGCCAAGCTGTGCCCTGCAACAACAACTTGTGTATCCGCATTATAATTGGCAGGCGTAACATATTCCGTCAGTGTCGATACTGTTTTACAAAGCGCTTCTACCTCTTCTGCTTTCAAACCCACAATAGCTGCCATCGCACCCACACCCAAAGGAACCGCTTCCTGCATTAAACGCCCACGCAATTCAACTAATTTTACTGCCGTCTCAAATTCTAAAACACCGGCACACACCAAAGCGGTGTATTCTCCTAAACTGTGTCCCACCAAATATGAAGGCTTTGCAGAAAAACCTTGGGTAAAAATACGATATAAAGCAATGCTGGCAGTCAAGATCGCAGCTTGCGTGTATTGTGTTTGATTGAGTTTTTCATCAGGCCCTGTTTGTACGAGCGCCCATAAATCATAATTTAATTGCGAAGAAGCTTGTGAAAAAGTTTCAGTAACAATAGATGATTGCTGTGCCCAGTCTTGTAACATTCCCAGCGATTGCGAACCTTGACCAGGAAACATTAACGCAAACATAAATAATTAACCTTCACTACTCGAAGTGGTTTGAAGAAGTTGCGCCACTTTTTTAGAAATATGCTGAGGTACATCTTTACGTGATTCAATCATGGCTTCATTGATAGCATTGGCAAATGCCATCGCTTTTGCAGAACCATGACTTTTAATCACAACACCTTGCAATCCAATGAAAGAAGCACCGTTGTAACGCGCAGGATCGATACGTTTTACAAGTGATTTTAAAACAGGTAAAGCAGAAAACCCCACCATACGGGTAAGCCAATTTCGCTGAAATTCTTGTTTCATCGAATGCGCGATGAGCCGTGCAATGCCTTCACATGCCTTTAAAGCAACATTCCCAACAAAACCATCACAAATAACAACATCCGCTCGCCCTGAAAAAATTTCATCCGCTTCAATGTAGCCTATATAATTTAATTCTTTCGCTGCAATTAAACGCTTTGAAACTTCTTTTACAACTTCATTCCCTTTTATTTCTTCTTTACCATTGCTCAACACGGCAATGCGGGGTTGTGTTACACCATCTACCGCTTCAGATAATACTGCACCCATCACAGCAAATTGAAATAAATGATCAACAGTCGAATCGACATTCGCCCCCAAATCTAATAAGCGTACTTTGGTGTCAATCCCCAATGAAGTCGTCGGAAGCAGACCTGTTAGCGCTGGTCTATCGATGCCTTCTAAGGTTTTTAAAACAAAACGCGCAATGGCCATCAAGGCCCCCGTATTACCCGCACTCACACAGGCTTTTGCTCGCCCCTCTTTAACAAAATCAATGGCCACGCGCATAGAAGAATCTTTTTTATTACGCAAAGCTTGTAAAGGCGATTCATCCATCGCAATCACTTCAGAACTGGGGTGTAATGAAAGCCGGGAAGCATAATCGTTATCCTGCATATGCTCTTTGAGCTCCTGCTCTATGATAGCCTTATCACCGACCAAAATGAGGCTTAAAGCCGGATGGCGCTTTAACATGTAAAGCGCCGCAGGCACAACTTCAGAAGGACCATGATCACCACCCATTGCATCCAATGCAATTGTTATAGACATTCCTTTATTTTCCTCTTTGAGGGTTACTATGTTTGGTTTTAGCCACGACTAATTTTCCTTTATAAAATCCTCGGGGACTCACATGGTGGCGAAGATGATATTCCCCCGTTGTAGGCTCAATTGATAATGCCGCAACAGATATTGCATCATGCGCACGACGCTGCCCTCGACGCGAACGCGATTTTCGTGATTTTTGAACTGCCATAATGGCTCCTCGATACAGTCGGAAAGGCGCAATGTTAACCGGTAGCGTGAGGAGTGTCTAGTATCCTTCAATTTTGCTACCATTACGTGTTTTTCAACATGGAATTAAGCAATGATAAATTTAGTCAGTAAACTTTTTGGTAATCGTAATGAGCGCGTATTACGCCAACTTAAAAATACGGTTGTAAAAATCAATGAACTCGAACCCACGCTGCAAACATTAAGCGATGCACAATTAGAATCAAAAACACATGAATTTAAACAACGTCTCAAGCAGGGCGCTTCCCTTGAAAGTTTAATTCCTGAAAGTTTTGCTGTGGTACGCGAAGCCAGTCGCCGTACCTTAGGTTTACGTCATTTTGACGTACAACTCATTGGCGGCATTGTATTACATGAAGGAAAAATTGCAGAAATGCGCACAGGCGAAGGCAAAACCCTGGTGGCTACCTTACCCGCTTATTTAAATGCACTCACGGAAAAAGGGGTGCATATCATCACTGTCAATGATTACCTCGCAAAACGTGATGCAGAATGGATGGGGCCCATTTACGCCTTACTGGGTTTAACCGTCGGTGTTAATCTCAGCAACATGGGACCGCTTGAAAAACGTAGCGCCTATGCAGCAGACATTACCTATGGGACAAACAACGAATACGGTTTTGATTATTTACGCGATAATATGGCTTTCGCGCCTGCAGACAAAGTTCAACGCAAATTAAAATTTGCCATCATCGATGAAGTCGACTCTATTTTAATTGATGAAGCACGCACACCTTTAATCATTTCAGGCCCTTCCGATGATAGTTCTGATTTATATATCAAAGTAAACACTTTAATTCCAAAATTAAAAAAACAAACGCAAGAAGGCGCAAGCGGAGATTACACTCTGGATGAAAAAACAAAACAAGCTCATTTAACCGAAGAAGGACATCAACACATCGAAAAATTAATGGTGGATGCAAATTTATTAGTGGCAGGAGAAAATCTTTATAGCACGAAAAACATTCCTTTAATGCATCACCTCCATGCCGCTTTACGTGCTCACACATTATTTCAAGACAACGTAGATTACATCGTTCAAAACAATCAAGTATTAATTGTCGATGAGCACACAGGTCGTATTCTTCCAGGGCGTCGTTGGTCTGAAGGATTACACCAAGCCGTTGAAGCAAAAGAAAATGTCCCTATTCAAAATGAAAATCAAACCTTAGCTGCCATCACTTTTCAAAACTATTTTCGTCTTTATGAAAAAATCGCAGGTATGACAGGCACTGCAGACACAGAAGCTTATGAATTCCAACAGATTTATGGACTAGAAGTCGTGGTTATTCCCACAAATCAACTCATGCGACGACAAGACTTACCTGACATGGTTTATCTATCTTCAGAAGAAAAATTTGCGGCGATTATTCAAGATATCCGTGATTGCGTCACACGAAAACAACCTGTTCTCGTGGGCACCGCATCGATAGAAACTTCTGAATATTTATCAAACTTATTACAACACGAAGGCATCGCTCATCAAGTTTTAAATGCTAAATTTCACGAAAAAGAAGCCCATATCATTGCAGAAGCAGGACGTCCCGGCGCTGTCACCATCGCAACGAACATGGCGGGTCGTGGAACAGACATTGTATTAGGTGGAAAGCTTGAATCAGAACTTATAAAACTCTCTCCCCAAGCAACAGAAGAAGAAAAAGAAACAATAAAATCAGAATGGCAAAAACGTCATGATGCCGTCATCTCTGTTGGGGGATTTTATATTATAGGAACAGAGCGTCATGAATCTCGTCGAATCGATAATCAATTGCGTGGACGAGCCGGACGACAAGGCGATCCCGGTAAAAGCCGTTTTTATTTATCTCTGCAAGACAACCTCATGCGAATTTTTGCATCCGATCGCATAGCCCTATTAATGCAAAAAATGGGAATGAAAAAAGGAGATGTCATTGAATCTCCTTTGGTAACACGTGCCATTGAAACAGCACAACGCAAAGTAGAAGCTCGTAATTTTGATATACGCAAACAATTACTTGAATTTGATGATGTCGCCAATGATCAACGCAAAGTAATTTATGAGCAACGCGCAAAATTAATGGAGTCGGAAGATATCTCTGAAAACATGAAAACAATTAGAAAAGATGTCGTTGACACTATCATTAGCTTACACATTCCACCTGAAACATTAGAAGAACAATGGAATATTCCCGCACTTGAAAAACAACTTGAATCTGATTTTGCTGTTCAATGTCCTCTGGCTCACTGGCTTGAAACAGAAAATAACTTAGATGAAGAAGGTTTACGTACACGTGTTTTAGATCAATTTGAAAAAACGTATGAAGAAAAAGAAAAACAGGCAGGCAGCCTCGTCATGCGCCAATTTGAAAAATCCATCATGTTACAGAATTTAGATATTTATTGGAAAGAACATTTGGCAGCCATGGACCATTTACGTCAAGGGATTCATTTACGGGGTTATGCCCAGAAAAATCCAAAACAAGAATATAAAAAAGAAGCCTTTAATTTATTTTGTCAAATGTTAGATAATCTTAAAGTTGATGTCATACGTACTTTGAGTATCATACAAATTCAAAACCAACAAGACATTGAACGCGCTGAAGAACAACGCCGTCATGTTTTTTCACACAACATGCAATTTCAACATCCAGAAATAAAAGAAGAAGCAGAAGGAAAAGTGATTCCTTTTTTAAAAAGAGATCAAAAAGTAGGTCGCAATGAACCTTGCCCTTGCGGTTCAGGAAAAAAATTCAAACATTGCCATGGGCAAATTTAAATATGTCTTCTGAGATAATTTTAGATGTCGTAACAGGCATCCTACAAAACAATGCAGGACTTTATTTTGTAAGCTTACGCCCACCTCATGTTCCTTTTCCAAATTTATGGGAATTCCCCGGTGGAAAAATTGAAAAAAAAGAAAAACCTTTTGATGCTTTGAAGCGTGAATTAAAAGAAGAAATTGGCATTCACGTTGAAACAGCAGAAAAATTAATGGAATTTCAACACACTTACCCTTCGCGCATTATCAATATGTCCGCGTGGTTTATTATAAAATATCAGGGCAAGCCTCATGGTGCAGAAGGTCAACAAGCAGAATGGGTAACACTCGAAGAATTAAAAAAACGCCCTATTCCAAGTGCCAATTTAATATTAATTCAACATTTACTACAACATCGCACTTCTTAGTAAAATTCAAGCTCTCCTTGCTGCCCCTGTAACTTCGCGCAGCGTAGTTAACAGGCTACATTCCTGTCATTGCGAAAAAATGCGTCGGAGTGATCTTAAAAAAAATCAGAAGGTTCACGCATTTTTGAAGCAATCCAGTGGGCAACTAAATAAGAACTCGGCGCTTGATTGCCGCGAAAAACACAAGAAAGCTTTTTCTTCTTTTTGAAACGAGGGGTGTGTTTTTCTCGCAATGACAACAATTACAATTTTACGAAATAAAATTTTAATTTTCAATCTCAAAACCTTTTTTCAGATGCTCTTAATAGATTGGGTCGATAACTGTGGCCCTGCTTTCTCTACCACATGATCCACTTGGAATTTTTTAAAATTAGCCTGAAATTTTAAAATTAATTTTTCTTGACAGTCTTGATATTTTTCTTCATTTTTCCAAACCTTACGTGGATCTAATGACAAACTATCCACCCCTGGAATAGCTTTAGGAATTAAAAAATTAAATCCCGGTAACACTTCGTAGTCTGCTTTCACCGCCACGCCATCCACTATCGCATGCACTATTTTACGCGTGAACGGAATACTAAAACGCTCCCCTCCTTCTCCATAAGACCCCTTCGTCCAACCTGTATTCACCAAATAAACGCTAGCATCTGTTTCTTGCAAGCGTTTCATTAAAAGTTGGGCATACACAGTGGGAAATCGCGGAAAGAAAGGCGCACCAAAACAGGTGCTAAATGTCGGCTTAACCACCTCTTGCGTATTTCCAACTTCAGTGCTAGCTACCATGGCGGTATAACCACTTAAAAAATAATACGCCGCTTGAGCTTGTGTTAATTTTGAAATTGGCGGTAATACACCATAGAGATCACAAGTTAGAAAAATCACGCAAGCAGGCTTGCCACCACAATTGGATTCCACTCGCAACTCAATATTTTCTCTGGGATAAACAGCACGTGTGTTTTGTGTCAAGGAAGCATCGTGATAATCCGGCAATAAAGTCACGGGGTCTAAAACAACATTTTCCATAATTGTACCTTGCGAAATGGCATGCCAGATAACAGGTTCTTTATCTTGCTGAAGATCAATGCATTTTGCATAACAGCCTCCTTCAAAATTAAAAACCCCTCTGCTTGACCAAGCATGCTCATCATCACCTATCAAATAACGCCCTGGATCAGCAGAAAGCGTTGTTTTTCCTGTGCCTGATAAACCAAAAAAAAGTGCGACATCCCCCTGCTTTCCTTGATTGGCGGCACAATGCATCGGCAACACATCTTTTGCTGGCAAAAGAAAATTTAAAACAGCAAATAACGCTTTTTTCATTTCTCCCGCATAATTTAAACCACAAAGCAAAACTTTTCGTTCACTAAAATTAATAACGAGCGCCGCTTCACTTTTCACACCCTCTTTTTCTCCCGCTAAAGAAAGCGTACTGGCATTTAATAATAACCAGGCTTGTGATTGATGCGTAGCATCTAGGGTACGAATAAATAAATGACGCGCAAAAAGATTATGCCAAGCTTTTTCTGTTACAACACTAACAGGCAATTGATAATCTGGGTGAGCACCCACCGCCAAATGCGAAACAAACACTTCTTTTTCTTTTAAATGCTGTTTTGCTTTTTCCCACAATTGTTGAAAAACATCGGCAGAGATCGCTTGATTTCTCTCACCCCAATCCACTGTTTTTTCACTTATTTCATCTTTTACAATAAAACGATCTTTAGGAGAACGCCCTGTTCTTTTGCCTGTAATAACACTCAAAGCACCATTGGCGCAAAGAGAGCCTTCCCCTTTTTGTAGGGCATAAGCCACTAATTCTTCCACAGATAAATTGATATGCTGCTTAATGCCAAAATTTAAATTATTCATATTAGTACCCCGCGTGTTTTTAAAAACTCTATTTCAGGCCAACGCTCTTGCGTCAACTGCAAATTAATAAAAGAAGGCGCTAAATAAATAAGTTGGCCAGCACCGTCAAAAGCAATATGATTTTGATTTCGATTTTGAAATTCTTCTAATTTCTTTGCGTCAGAGCTTTTAATCCAACGCGCAGCAACGATATTCACAGTTTCATAAATACAATTTACATTGTATTCATGTTGTAGTCGATATACGACAACATCAAATTGCAATACACCAATGGCACCTAAAATAAGATCATTACTTATGACAGGACGGAATAATTGCGTCGCCCCTTCTTCTGAAAGTTGCGTTAAGCCTTTTAACAAAGCCTTGCTTTTTAAAGGATCTTTTAAACGAATTAAACGAAATAATTCTGGCGCAAAAAAAGGAATGCCGACAAATTGTAACGCCTCGCCTTCTGTAAACGTATCTCCAATCTGAATTGTGCCATGATTGTAAAATCCAACAATATCACCCGGCCAAGCCTCTAACGCATGTTCACGCTGACTTGCCATAAAAGTCAGGACTTGGTTGATTTGCAATTCTTTTTGAGTGCGAACCTGATAAAACTTCATGCCTTTTTTATAAGCCCCTGAGCAAATACGAAAAAATGCAATACGATCACGATGCGCAGGATCCATATTAGCTTGAATCTTAAAAACAAAACCCGAAAAAGAAGGCTCTTCTGGTTTGATTTCACGTGTATTCGTCATCCGTGATAAAGGCGCAGGTGCATATTCTACGAATGTATCCAGTAGTTCACGAATACCAAAATTATTCATGGCCGAACCAAAAAAAACAGGGGTTAATTTCCCTTGCAAAAAAAGTGTTTTATCAAATCGGTGCGAAGCGCCCAATACTAATTCCAATTCTTCTCTCGTTTCTTTTGCAAAAACACCCGCCACTTCATCAAACAAAGGATTATTCAAACCTTGTATCACCTCAACATTCTTGATTTTGTGTTGCTGTCCTGCCAAATAAAGATAAATCTTATCTTCTAACAAGTGATAAATCCCTTTGAAAAACTTACCCATGCCTATGGGCCAAGTGATGGGTGCACATTGAATATTTAAAATTGTTTCTATTTCATCTAGTAATTCAATCGGAGGACGACAATCACGATCAAATTTATTAATGAAGGTCACGATCGGTGTCGTTCTTAAGCGACAGACTTCTAATAATTTTATTGTCCGCTCTTCAACCCCTTTCACACCGTCGATCACCATGAGTGCACTGTCCACAGCGGTTAAAGTGCGATAAGTATCTTCTGAAAAGTCTTGATGTCCTGGCGTGTCCAGCAAATTAATGATGCGGTCTTTATATTCAAACTGCATGACAGAGGTTGTCACAGAAATACCACGCTGTTGCTCCAAGGCCATCCAATCGGAAGTTGCATGACGCTGGGCTTTTCGTCCTTTAACCGCACCTGCCAACTGGATTGCACCACCGTAAAGTAACAATTTTTCTGTTAACGTGGTTTTTCCCGCATCGGGATGTGAAATAATGGCAAACGTACGACGACGAGCAATTTCATTTAATAAAAGATCAGTCATAAAGGCACCTCTAAAAATTAAAGTCATACGCGAGAAAGGTAGAAAAAACAGACGAAAAAGCGCAGTTTATAAATAATAAATGAGCATTTTGAGGAGGTTTTTTCATACTTTATCGCCATGAGTTTAATTTTTAGGGCTGCCTTTAATTTAAATTTTTGGTAAAGTAACCCCTTCTTGGCTCTGATATTTTCCACCACGATCTTTATAAGAAACTTCACACACTTCATCAGCTTCTAAGAATATCATTTGTGCCACACCCTCGTGAGCGTAGATTTTAGCAGGTAAAGGCGTTGTATTGGAGAACTCTAGCGTCACATGCCCTTCCCACTCGGGTTCTAAGGGCGTCACATTTACAATAATGCCACAACGGGCATACGTCGACTTTCCAAGACAGATTGTCAAAATATTGCGAGGAATTCGAAAGTACTCCACCGTACGCGCCAAAGCAAAAGAGTTAGGCGGAATGATACAAACATCGGAAACCAGGTCAACAAAACTCGCTTGAGAAAATTTTTTAGGATCCACAATGGCAGAATTTATATTTGTAAAAATTTTAAATTCATTGCTACAACGCACATCATAACCATAACTAGATGTCCCATAGGAAATAATTTTTTCTGATTTTGAAAAACGGACTTGTTCTGGTGAAAAAGGCGAAATCATATTATACTCTTTCACTTTACGACGTATCCACTCATCACATTTTATCGACATATTTCCTCCAGGAGTTTCAATGCAATCGTTTACCAATGGAATATTTTTTTTAACACGCACTTTATTTGATTTATATATTTTTATCATGATGTTGCGCATTATTTTAAACTGGGTTCACGCAGACATGCGAACCCCCCTCAGTCAATTCATTTCAAAAATCACCACCCCCACCTTAAAACTTATACGAAAAATCGTGCCTGCTGTACACGGGATCGATATAGGCGGGATTATAGTATTACTTCTGCTAGAAATATTAAAATTTATTTTTCTTATTTTATTGAGTTCGGGAGGATTTCCTTCCATTGGGGGTTTAGTCGTCCTTGCGTTTGCCGAATTACTTCAACAATTAATTTCTATCTTTTTTTACAGCATTTTACTGTTTGTTATCTTTAGTTGGATTACCACTCTCATTAACCCCAGTTTATATTATTTTTTATTTCAAATCACAGAACCTTTATTACGCCCAGCCCGTCGTATTATTCCCTCTATCGCAGGCTTAGATTTCTCTCCTGTGCTGGTTTTAATTTTTTTAAAATTCATTCAAATGATACTGACACAACCTCTCTTGATCATCGGATATCAAATGGCGATCGGACATTAAGGGCGCCTCTAAAAATTAAAAATCTTGCGTTAGAACAAGGCGCGCTCATTTTTAACCGGCAGTTTACAAGCGAGTCAAGGAGCATTTTAAAAATGAGTGCAACAAAGTTATAACGCAAAAGGGCAATTTTTAGAGGTACCCATAATATTTCCTTAATTATTATCTACTAAAATCACTATATTCATTTTTATGATATAGGAGAATTAGTTATGGGAATGGGAAACTCAAAACCTAAAAAAGAAGCCGCTCAAACAAACAATGTTGACTTTAATGATACTTCATATCAAGCAAATATCCCTTTCAGTTGGATTGATTTTCCTTGGGGTCAGATAGGCACGAATGATGCGAGTAATTCACACGCCGCGAAATTTCGCACTTGGTTTCAAGATAGCGATTTAAAAAAGGGAGGACAATATTGGAGTCAAACCCATATGTCACCCGAGGAATGCTGGAATAGCTGGGATAATGTAGAAAAAGCTAATGCAATTACCAAATTTTTTAATCCCAAAACTTCTTCTTATCCCTATAGTAATAATTGTGTAACCTGGCCTCATCATAGCTGGGATCGAATAGGCACAAGCGCTGATCCTTCTGATTCAAATGCCGCACAATTCCGAGCTTGGTTTCAAAACGACAACCTAAACAAGGGAGGACAGTATTGGCGTCAAAACCATATGTCGCCCGAGGAATGTTGGAATAGTTGGGATAAAGCAGAAAGGTTTAAATCAATTAAGCAATTTCTTATTAGTTCACTACAAGAAGCCGCGTCCGATGATACAAACAAGCCTGTGCAACAATCACCG